>CAYGNS010000051.1:6470-9323 GCA_964351295.1 uncultured Gammaproteobacteria bacterium | reverse complement strand
TTGCGCGGGACATGGAGGGGGTGGGCGGGATCGCGTGGAATTTTCACGCGAGTTGGCGAGTAACTGCCGTTCTCTACGACGATGGGTTGTTCGTTTGAGAGCGCTTGGGCTCGCGCCGGTTGGTAAAACCAGAACCACCACGCGATCAAGGCGATCAAAATAAGGCCCGCGATATTGATTAATAACATTATTGACTTCCTGTTTATATGTGCTGGATTAGATTGGCTAACGCTTAAGCCTGCGAGGGCTTAAATAGTCGCAAGCGGTTGGCATTAGTGACCACCGTTAGCGATGAGAACGCCATCGCCGCGCCCGCAATAACAGGGCTTAATAAAACCCCTAAAAACGGATACAACACGCCCGCGGCAATGGGTACGCCGGCGGCGTTATACACAAAGGCACCAAATAGGTTTTGCTTGATATTCCTGAGCGTGGCTTTGCTTACCGCAATCGCGTCGGCCAAACCGTGCAGCGAGCCGCGCATTAGCGTGATATCGGCGCTTTCTATGGCAACGTCCGTACCGGTGCCAATCGCAAACCCAACGTTGGCTAGTGCCAGCGCTGGCGCATCGTTAATACCGTCGCCCGTCATACCTACCCGCTCGCCTTGCGCTTGCAGCTCCGCCACTTTGTCGGTTTTATCGGCGGGTAAGCTTTCGGCAAAAAATTCATCAATGCCCACTTTCTTAGCCACCGCCGCAGCCGTAGCTTGGTTGTCGCCGGTAAGCATAATGACTCGTATACCTTGTGCTTGCAGGCGCTTGATGGCTGCGACCGAGTCTTGTTTAATTGGGTCGGCGACCGCCACAATCCCCTGCAATTGTCCGTCAACGGCCAAGTACATGGGGGTTTTGGCTTCGCTCGCAAGCGTTTGCGCTGTGTCTAAATAGTCGCCAATGTCTATGCCTTGAGCTTCCATTAATCTTGCATTGCCAAAATACACTGGCGCACCATTTATGTGTGCTTCCACCCCTTGCCCGGCAATAGCGTTAAAGCCCTTCACCTCTAGCATTTCCACGTCTTGCTCTTGCGCATACTCCACAATGGCTGTCGCTAAAGGATGTTCAGACCCCTGCTCCAAGCTGGCGGCAAACTGTAAAACGCGCTGTTTGTTCGATACAGATGTGGGAACGATATCGGTCACTTGGGGGCTACCCAAAGTAATGGTGCCCGTTTTATCCAGCACCATGGTCGTGAGCGTTGAGGCGCTTTGCAGTGCCTCGCCATTGCGAATAAGTACACCCACTTCGGCCGCTTTGCCCACACCCACCATAATCGACATGGGTGTAGCGAGCCCGAGTGCACAAGGGCAGGCAATAATCAGTACCGTAGTCGCCGACGCAAACGCAAACGCCACCGCGGGTTGCGGCCCAAAGTTTAACCAAGCCAACGCGCTCACAACCGCAATCATCATGATGGCGGGAACGAAATAGGCGGAGATAACATCCGCAAGCCGCCCAATGGGTGGTTTAGAGTTTTGTGCGTGTTTAACCATGTCGATAATACGCGCCAGTGCCGTCTCCTTACCGACTCGGGTGGCGGCAAAAACAATCGAGCCGGTTTTATTCAGCGTGCCCGCCGACACGGGGTCGCTAGCACTTTTCATAACGGGCATTGGCTCGCCTGTGAGCATCGACTCGTCGATTGAGCTCGAGCCTTCCTGTACTTTTCCGTCAACGGGTATTTTCTCGCCAGGGCGAATGCGAATGAGGTCCCCTTGCACCACCTCCTCAATGGCGATGTCTAACCACCGCTCGCCACGTTTAACGCTCGCCGTTTTAACTTGTAAGCCAAGCAAGCGCTTGATGGCTTCAGAAGTTTTACCGCGCGCGCGCACCTCTAACGCAAGCCCTAGATTAATTAAACCAATGATCATGGCGGTGGCTTCAAAGTAAACATGCCGAGCCATTTCGGGCAGCACTGCTGGCCACAGAACCACCAGCATGGAATAGATCCAGGCCGCGCCTGTGCCCAACATGATCAGCGTATCCATATTGGCATTGTGATTGAGTATGGACTTCCAGCCACTTACATAAAAGTGTCGCCCTGCGGTAAGCATAATGGCGAGTGTTGCGATACCCACCACGAGCCAGCCGAGCTGCTCAGCTGAATTGCTCACGCCCATGTCGCCAGTCACTAAACCGTACACCATGAGTGGCACGCCCAGCCCCAGCGCAACAGCGGTGTTGATCAACAATTTTTTATAGTGCGCTTGATCCGCCACTTCGTTTTCGCTCAGTACTTGTTCTTCAGACTTGTTCGCTAAACTATGTGCTTCGTAACCTGCGCTACGTACAGCGGCCAGCAGTTGCTCCAACTGTGCATCGCCTTGCACGGTGGCCGTACGCTGGGCCAAGTTCATGTTCGCTGTTTGCACGCCCTCTACGCCTTTTAGCGCGGTTTCAATCTTGCCCACACAACTGGCACAACTCGCTCCGTCTATGCGCAATTGCTGTTCGGGTAGCTGCTCTGATGTCGTTTTTTGCTGAGTGTTAGACATAACTTTTAAAGGCTCATGAGTGGTAGTGCGCACATCCTACTCCTTAGAGCTAACTCTAAGTCAAGATAATCAATCGTTAATCTTATTGCAGTGTGCTGACGCGCTGGATATTCGTTCTGTGCATTGGCTTAGACCGATAGGGCTAGACCCGCGGAGCCTTGTGAGGTTTAATTGGTCGCTGCAAATTACTCGTCAGAACACCCAATTGAAAGCTCGTAGACTCTCGCAACAACTGCACAAATGGCTGGGTTTATTGGTGGGTGTACAGCTGCTTATCTGGTCGGTAAGCGGCTTTTATATGGTGTTGGTGGATCTTGCAATTATCCATGGTAAGCATTTAGTGAACGAGTCTG
>CAYGNS010000051.1:0-6370 GCA_964351295.1 uncultured Gammaproteobacteria bacterium | reverse complement strand
GTCTGTAGCGCAGACTGCTGAGGCTGGATTTGCACTCGACCCAGCTGTGCAAGCGAATTTACAGCAAGTTGTCGATTCACACCCCAACGCCACCGCCATAACCCTCACCACAGTGATGGCGCAACCGACTATTTTGGTTAAGCAGTCGCAAGGCCTTAGAGCGATTGATGCACAAACGGGTAACGAACTTCCCGCCGTAGGCGAGCAACAAGCGCGCTTGTTCGCACAAAAATATTACGCTGGCACAGCGTCAGTTCGTAACGCAACCTTGCTCACCCAGAACCCACCTAGCGAGCTCGGCGGCCGTGCATTGCCCATTTGGCGGGTTGATTTTGACGATGCCTGGGGCAGCACGCTTTATTTATCGCCCGTCACGGGCGAACTCCTCACACAGCGACACACCCTGTGGCGCGTGTTCGACTTTTTGTGGATGCTGCACATCATGGATTACGCTGAGCGCGAGAATGTAAACAACAACATTCTGCGTGTGGTGGCTGGTATGGCCTTCATGCTAGTGCTCACTGGTTTCTGGTATTTATACTTTCGGCTCAATGTAAGCACAGCCATGCGTGTTTGGTGGCATGGGGTAAAAGCATGAGCATGCGCGTTCTACATAAGTGGTTGAGCATTATTATTGGCCTGCAAGTACTAATCTGGGTTACTAGCGGCTCGATCATTAGTCTGCTCGATCATGCAACAGTAAAAGGCCGTACCACCTTAATCCCAACGCCTGCCACCGAGCTAAACTCAACTAAACCATTGGTAGACATAGCTGCGCTGGATTTGCCGAGCGAGGCTAATGTGACCGCCATCGCCTTGGTGCGTAATGGACCGAGCATCACGTATGAAGTGCAGAGCTCCAAAGGTTTATTCTTATTTGATGCGCACACGGGCGAGCCGTTTACCGTAAGTGAGTCTTATTCGCTAAGCACCGCCCAGAGCAGTTATTCTGGAGATGGCGAACTGGTCAAACATGAGTTTTTGCCAGATGGCTCAGAGGAACTGCGCAAGCAACATGGGTTTGCTCCACAGTGGCGCACACAGTTCAACGATTCGCTCAATACGCACGTTTACGTTTCGGGAATAGACGGCCGTGTGTTGGCGCATCGCAATGACTATTCGAGAGTAGTGGACTTTTTATTGATGCTGCACTTTATGGACTATGCCAAGGAAGGCAGTTTTAATAATTGGCAGATAAGGGTGGTGGGGTTTGCGGCCTTATGGTTTGCTATCTCTGGGCTTATTTTAGTAAAGCGCAGTTTCAGGCGGCGCGATTTTGCGTGGATCAAGCGGGCATCATAGACCACGAAGATCGGAAATGAAGGGAGGGTGTTGACGCGTCATCCCCGCGCAATCGGAAACGTCATCCCCGAGTCGTCGGGGATCCATCGGTTAAGAACGTGCTAGATAATGGGTCCCCGCCCCCGGCTTCGCGGGCGAGACGGCGGGAATGACGCGGGGATGACAGTTGGGCCGCACCCGTGCTTATAGGCAGAGCAATGCCGCGCCGCCTTGTTGCGTCATAACTGGAAAACACAATTCTTCATCGTCCACCACAACGCAGGCATTCGTGGGGTCGAAAACTCTTGGGCAAATATCGTCTACGTCGTTAATGCCATCACCGTCGGTGTCGGGATCACCCGCATCACACAACCCATCTTCATCTAAGTCGGGGCCATCATTGGCTGGATCATTGTCTGCAAGCTCACCAAACCCATCAACACCAATGGCGCAGTCGTCACACGCGTCTTCATCTTCATCGGCGCACATAAAGGGAGTGGAGTCGTCGGTATCGGTAACGTCCATTACGCCGTCATTGTCACGATCCGCATCGCACACATCACCCGCACCATCACTATCAAGATCCGCTTGATCTGCATTGGCGGTGCCTGGACAGTTGTCTACATCGTTGAGTACGTTATCGTCGTCCAGATCATCGTCGGTGAGATCACAGATTCCATCGCCATCCAGATCGGCGCCATCGTTCGACGGGTCGTTGTCGGCCAGCGGGCCAAAACCATCCACGCCAACGGCACAGTCGTTACAAGAATCATTGTCTGCATCAAGACAAATGTTGGGGTTGGCTGGAGCTTCATCGAGCTCGTTGATTACACCGTCATTATCAATGTCGGCATCGCACACATCACCTAAACCATCACTGTCGGTGTCGGTTTGATCAGGGTTTGGATCATCTGGGCAATTATCGGGCGTGGCGGTTGCTACATAACCAGCAGGCAATTGTGCGCCAGAGCACACAGCTAACAGTGCACCGGCTCCAAAACCATCGCCGTCTGAATCCAAATAGCCATCAAGATTATCCCAGCGTGTATCGTCTAACAGCGCACAATCTTGCTCGTTATTTCTAACGTCCGCATCGATGTTTTGCCCCGTTCTAAAGATCAACTTACTGCCAATATACTGGCCAGCTTCATTGGCTTGCGCATCGCAAATCTCCAAAAGCCATTCGCCCTGACCTTGCACACCATTAAAAGTATTCAGAGATGAATCAGGTAAAGCACTGCGTTTAAAGAGAGGTGTAGCGATGCTATCGTCATCCCCGTCGTCAACCAATATGGGCGACGAGTCATCTAAATAAAAATCGTAATTTTGATTCGAATCAGTCAGATTCTCGGTCACCAATTGCGCAGTGCGTCCGTTCGGAGCGGTCAGCCTTACTCTTAAATCTCCGCGCTGTGGGTGTTCTATAGTGAGCGCGAGTATTAGTCCGTCAACGATATTATTTTCGGTGGCCAGTATGCGCCGAGTTAAATAATTGTTGCTCGCGCAGCTAAAGGAAACCTCGCTCACCTTAACTGGCGCCGCAGGTAGGTCTTCGTACACGATGGCAATGGAAGGATCGTCAAGCACATCGTTGTCGCAGGCATCGCCCACTTCGTCGCCATCGGCATCGGCTTGGTTAGCGTTTGCTATGCTCGGGCAATTATCGATATCATCCGCAACGCCATCGCCATCAAAGTCGTTTAGCGCAGCCACATCGTCTGTGCTGCTCTGTAAACCACGCTTGTTGAACTTACCCGCAAAAACCACACTACCGTTTTCATCTAGCCCCGTTCCACCGGAACCGACTGAGAACAGTTTTTTGCCGGGCAAGATTGCCGCCACATCGTTGCTAAGGTTAGTACCTGCAAACTTGCGGCTGGAGTTTAAGACTTGAAACGGAGTTTGATTGCGAAACAACTCAATACGGCGTGTGCGGGTGTTATACGACAGAGTGTCGCCCGCGTTAAACTCAAGCCCTAATAACTGCCGTTTTATGTCCCGTGTGCTTACAACGGCTCCATTCGGAGTCATAAACAGGGTGGGAGAAGTAGCTCGCTGTAACGACGAATGCCTCAGCAGAATTTCATCGGCCAAGGTAGATTGAGCGGTAAATAGTAAAAACCCGCACAGTAAGCTTGAGTAGCGCATTTTATGATGCGAAGTAGTTAGGCGCCGTGGAGGGTTAAAACGCTTTATTCGTGGATATATCCCAGCAAAACGGCGTTCCTTCAATAAGCGCTCCCTTAGCATCAAATGAATTGTTTTTTAAACAAAACTTCACAAAATTGAGCGTGATCGTTTCTTCAGCCCTGTCCTCGCCTTCACCCACCGCCGTGCTCACGCTACTTACGATCAGATCTTGCATCGTGAGTTCAGTAATCACTTCTTGCTCACCCATTCCAGTAGTTCTGACGACGGATAACTTTGCATCGTCAATGGGTGCCCCGACTACAACATTTTCGTATAACTTTGCGGAACTCGTATCTGTGTATTTGTTAATAGTTACGTCTTGAAAACTGGCTTTGCCAGCCCCTCCACCGGCACCAAACTGCAGATTGGTAGACGTAGACAGACCCCAGCCCCAAGCAAGTACCTCAATTTTACCTTTAAAATCATCATTGGTGCTCTCTCCAGGAATACCCTTAATGTCTAAAAATATATTTACTGCATGCGCAGGAGCGGCACTTAACGACAAGGCAATGGCTGCGCTCGCTGCCGCTTTTTTGACTGTACTGTTCATAAAAAAAGATCCGCTATTAATAGGTTCGATTAATTCGCTTATTGGAGGAAAGCTGCAACGCCAATAAGAAACTGGCTGTTTGAACTTCTAGTGCTCTACCTAAAAGCTCAGTAAATTGGTTCAAGATATGACCCTTTAACCTGAAACTATACTAAGCGTTTGCACAGTTCAAGCTGTTTGTTCCCTCCATAACCCCTCGCCATACGCATGGCGCTGAATCGCGAGCATGTAAAAGCGCCCAAAAACGCTACTTTGTTGCCACAACCAAGTAGCCTTTTACATCTTCGCCCGATTCTGCTCGGAGTATGGTTTTGGTTAACTCCACCGCAAAGCCTAGCGCTGTTAATGTATCCTTTAGGTAAGAACTCGAGTGCAGGTAGCGGCCGGTTTTGTCCAGCCTGAAGTCTGAGCCTTGATCGTTTGCTTCCGTGGTAAAAACCAATACCGCCTTAGTTTTCATCGCCCGATAGCAAGCGGCGAGCAATGGCTGCAGATCCCCAAAATAGATCAACACATCCATGCTCGAGATCAAGTCAAAGTGATTGTCGAATTTACCCAGCTCGGCGGTTAGTTCGCCTTCAATTAAGCGGTGATAAACACCTTTAGATTTAGCAATTTTCAACATACCGGGAGACAGATCGATGCCGAACAAGCGTTTGGCATAGGGTTCTAACACGGGTCCGCACAGGCCAGTGCCACAACCTGCATCTAGAATGGTGAGCTTGCCCTGTGATCCCAAATTGCTCTGCTGCAAATACTGCGCCAATAGCGCTGGCCCCTGATACTTTAGACCCGCCAAACTCGATTCAAAACTCGCAGCATAAGAATCGAATACCGTTTTAACATAACCGTTGGAGGCGCGGTCGGGTACATTTTGCGTAAAGTATGCCGCCTGAATATGCTCAAGCACTACGGGGTCGTTACCCGATGCCCGCCACTGGTCTATTAACAACTGCGCGGTATCTGGCCGATCGAGTTGGTGGCACAGTTTAAGTCCCAGCGTCCAGACGTTGCTTAAATTTACTTTGAGGTTAGAGGCGATCAGAATGCGCTCAAGCGCTTGCTCATACTTCTTTTGCGCAATAAGCGTATTGGCCAAATTAAACTGCGCGACGGCAAGATCAGGGTGCTGCTCGCATACCCGACGCAGAATATTTTCAGATTTCTCTATCGCGCCCTGATGACGCAACAATATGCCGTAGTTGGTCGCTGCCCCTACGTTCTCTGGTGCCACTTCAAGTGCCTTTTCATAGCACTTGCCTGCGTTGTCAAACTCTTGCGTTTGCAGAAATAAATTGCCTAGATTTAAGTACGCGTCAAAGTAATTAGGGTTGTATGCGATGGCCGCGAGCATGAGTTCTTTGGCGGGCGCGAGTTGCCCGCGATGAAAATGCAGTAGCCCGTAGAAGTGCAAAGCATCGGGGCTTTCGGGATAGGCTTTAAGGATTTTTTTATACAGGCTTTCGGCACGCGTTAGCTGCTGAGTCTGATGCAGCTTAATGGCTTTTCGTAAATTGCTTTGGTGTTGTTCTGGGGTCATAGGATCGAAGCGCGTGCTTTTAGGTGGAGTATAACAACATACCGTTGGCGGATTTTTGAATACCTCAACCTGCCTCTAGGGGGTTGGGGACGACGGGTTTGCACTTTTATGCATTCATTCCCGCCACATAGCCTGACGACCATGCCCACTGAAAATTGTAGCCACCGAGATGCCCGGTTACATCCACTACTTCGCCTATAAAAAACAAGCCGGTGTGTTTCACGCTTTGCATGGTTTTGGAGGATAAGTCATTCGTACTTACACCGCCCAACGTCACTTCGGCTTTACGGTAGCCCTCGGTGCCAGACGGTTTAAGCCGCCAGTGCTTTATGCGTTGGGCCAACTCGCGCAAGTTTGCATCCTTGGTATCACCAATAGGTGCTTGGCCTAACAGCGGCCACCACGCGTCGAGCACCGCGCGGGCAAGCGCATTGGGTAAGTATTGGCTGAGCACAGTATTGATTTGTGCTTTGGGCTGCGCGACCTTTGCCTCGCGTAAGCCTTGTATAAGGTCATCCAACAAAGCCGCCGGAAGAAGGTCTATCTCGAGGGTTTGTCCAAGCTGCCAATAATTCGATATCTGTAGAATTGCGGGGCCGCTGAGCCCGCGATGGGTAAAGAGCATATCCTCGGCGAATTCCTGATTACCCGCACTTACGGTAATCGGTACCGACAAGCCTGAGAGTGAACTGGAAAGCTCTTTTAGCGCACCCGTTAGCGTTAAGGGCACTAAAGACGCGGTTCGCTCAATCACACCTAACCCGAACTGTCTGGCGAGCTCATAACCAAACCCGGTTGCGCCGCCTAAC
>CAYGNS010000050.1:4269-9462 GCA_964351295.1 uncultured Gammaproteobacteria bacterium | reverse complement strand
AATCAGGGTTACTCGTTAAACGATGATTTTAACGGTGCCCAGCAAGAAGGCTTTGGTCTATTTGAGGTGACGCAAAAAAACGGCGAACGTTGCTCGGCCGCGCGTGCTTTTCTGGACCCCATTAAGGCTCGTGCTAATTTGACTATTATGACGCGCGCCACAACTGAAAAAATTCTATTTGATGTTGAGGGCGCGCGCAAGCGAGCCATTGCAGTGCAAGTTAAAAAGGGCTTACAGCGAAAGATGATTCGCGCTAAACGCGAGATTATATTGAGCGCAGGAGCGTTTGGTTCGCCGCAGATTCTGATGTTGTCAGGCGTCGGAGATCAACAAAAATTGGCTGCTCTAGGTATTACGCCGACTCATCACCTGCCAGGCGTTGGCGAGAATCTGCAAGATCATTCAGATTGTGTACTCGCCTATAAAACCGACAGTTTAGCAGCCGTGGGTTTTTCATTGAAAGGCTTCGCCTATGCCGGATGGGAGTTTCTGCGTTACCTAGTTAAACGACGCGGGATGTTCACCAGTAACTTTGCTGAGTCCGGCGGCTTCTTATATACCGACCCAACCGAGCCTTGGCCTGATGCACAAGTGCATTTTGTACGCGCGTTGGTCGATGATCATGGACGTACTCTGCATTGGGGGCATGGCTTTAGTGCGCACGTGTGTATTTTGCGGCCGAAGAGCGTGGGCCGAGTGAGTTTAAGGAGTGCCAACCCGCGCGATAGACTCGATATTGATCCGGCTTTTTTGGAACATCCTGATGATCTTGATCGGCTCACCGCCGCTTGTCAAAAGGTTCAGGCGATCTTTAAAGACTCAGCGCTTGATGCGGTGCGTGGAGAGCCGATGTATGCCAGTGACACTCTCGATGAGGCTAAATTAAGAGCCGATATTTTAGCGCGAGCCGACACCGTTTATCATCCAGTGGGTACCTGTAAAATGGGGCATGACGACATGGCTGTTGTTGATGACCAACTTAAAGTCCATGGTATTGAAGCTTTGCGAGTAGTCGATGCGTCCATCATGCCGAGTCTTGTGAGCGGTAATACGAATGCGCCAACCATTATGATTGCCGAGAAGGCCGCCGACCTTTTGCGCCATGCGCGAGCATAGTTATCCTATCCAAATCTAACTAAACAACGAGATCAGTTATGCGCAGCCCCGTGAGCCAACCATTGTCGATTCTAGCTCTGTGTCTTGTCGTTACGACATTAGTTCTTGTAACGTTCGCCGACGCAATTTGGGCTCAAACCGAGGCCCCAGAACCCGTTGTCGCAGAGCAAACAACCGGCCGTGCGGTCGATGACAACGGGTTAGTGAAAACGGCGACCAATACGCTCGATGCGATAGTTGCGTGGTTTGATGGCGCACCCAAAGTAGCATCTGAACTTGATCTGGCGGACACGGCCGATGTCGAGCGGGCGAGTCGTGGTTTGATTGCACAGTTAGACCCTCCGCATATCACAGACAAAGATGGAAACCTCGTGTTTGATGCCGGTGCTTTTGACTTTTTACAGGAAGCCGCTCCCCCCAACGTGAACCCCAGCTTTTGGCGACAATCGCAATTGGTGGCGATGCACGGTTTGTTTAAAGTCCGCGATGGCATCTACCAAGTGCGCGGCTACGATCTTGCCAATATTACGTTTATTGAAGGCGATACGGGCTGGATTGTGGTTGACCCGTTGCTCTCTAAAGAGACGGCCGCCGCCGCTAAGCAGTTAGTGGATGAACATTTGGGTGAACGGCCCATTACTGGCGTGGTGCTAACGCATTCTCATGCTGATCATTATGCGGGGATTCGTGGGCTGATTTCTGAAAAGGATCTGCAGGCAGGCCTGCCGTTAATCGCGCCAGCCAACTTTGCCGTTGAAGCCATTTCTGAAAATGTCTTGGCTGGTAATGCCATGGCACGCCGGGCGGGTTATATGTTTGGCTCGCTATTGCCAACGGCTATCGATGGCAATGTCGGGGTAGGATTGGGCCCGGGCTTAAGCGCGGGTCAGTTCGGTATGTTAATTCCCAACGTGGACATTACTGAAACAGGCCAAACGCTGACGGTCGATGGCGTGCAAATGGAGTTTATTTTGGCGCTCGGCGCAGAAGCTCCATCAGAGTTCATGTTTTATCTTCCTCAGTTTAAGGCCTTTTGCCAAGCCGAGATTATTAACCACACTCTACACAATATGCTTACCCCTCGTGGCGCCAAAGTGCGTAACGGCAAAGTCTGGGCAGAATACATTGATGAAGCAATCGTGATGTTTGCAGACAAAACCGAGGTTTCGTTCGGTTCACACCATTGGCCTACATGGGGGCAAGGCGAGGTGGAACATCTGTGGACCGTGCAACGGGATCTGTACCGATTTATCCATGATCAAACTCTGCGTCTTGCTAATCAAGGTTACACCATTAATGAAATACCAGCGCTCCTTACCCTACCGCCCACGCTTAAGAATGAATTCGCTAATCGCAGTTATTATGGAGAGCTCGGATTTAATGCGCGTTCGCAATACCAACTCTATTTTGGGTTTTTCGACGGCAATCCAGCTCATCTAAATCCACTGCCAGAACGGGCGGCCGCGATTAAGTATGTTGAGTACATGGGGGGTGCCGATGCGATCATTGCGCGCGTACAAAACGACATCGAGGCGCAAGAGTATCAATTTGCCGCCACGGTACTGAATCATTTAGTGTTTGCAGAACCCGACAATATCATCGCGAAAAATCTGCTCGCAAAGCTTTACCGAGAAATGGCCGCTCTCACTGAGTCTGGCCCACATCGCAATTTTTATCTGACCGGTGCGCAAGAGTTGCAATTCGGAGTGAGAGGCGTAACCAGTCTAAAGGCGGGCAGTGAAGACACAATTAAAGCGCTACCACTCGATTTGTTTTTTGATTTACTGGCTGTCCGGTTTAATGCCGAACAGGCACAAGATAAGCAGTGGGTGTTTAACTTTAATGTCAGCGACAGACCCAGCGAGTCTGCGAGTGCTGTTGCTAATCCCTCCGACCTAGCGGGTGGCGTGGCTACCGACGTGGGCGAGCCGGCCGTACAAAAAGCCATGTTGTTCGTTAGCAATGGTGCCTTGCATCACCGTCTCGGAGTAAATAGTGAAACCGCCAATGCAACGCTCTCGATTACCCGTGCGGGCTTAGATCGCTTGAACATGAAAGAAGCGGGAATCTTACGCCTTGTGGTTACGGGCGAAGCATCGATTAGTGGTAACGCTCTGGCACTGCGTGAGTTTTTTAGCCTTGTTGAAGAACCCAACCCTGCGTTCAATATCGTTACCCCTTAAAGACGTTCCATGAAGCACTAAACGACTCCTGGTATCGCCGATAACGCTAAAAGTCGCCTTTAAGGTGATACTGTAAATGACTGGCGTAACACTAGTACTGTTTTGCGACCACTAAGCTTTTTATGAAACTCATTCTTTTAACTAACATGGCCGCGTATCAACAACTAGAGCTGGCCAAAGCTTTCGTACAGCAATTGGGCGCGCAGAACTTTCGCCTTGCGGTACAGGGTTCGTTAAGTGCAAGTCGCAAGGCCATGGGTTGGGTCGATGAGCAAGCACCTGCCTATTTGCTGCGGTTTGATCGCAGTGACGCAGATTGGCAAGCGACGCTGGATTGGATTCGCGACGCTGATGTGGTAATTCATGGGCGCTTTCCAGTGCGCTATGTAAAGCAACGCATAAGCCGTGGGGGGCTTACTTATGCGTATCAGGAGCGGGTATGGAAAAAGGGCCTTCATCTTGCTCGTTTTATTGCTCGGCTACCGTTCTTGTGGAAAAACTATTATTCGGTTAATCGGCGTAACTATCATTTGCTTGCGGCAGGACGGTACGCTGCCGGCGATTTACAAGCGCTCGGCTTGTTTAAAAGTCGCGCGTGGAAGTTTGGTTATTTTGTAGCGCCCAAACCGCCGCCCGTTAAGCCGAACCCCAACGCAGTTGTAAACCTTGTCTGGGTTGGACGCTTCATTGCGCTCAAGCGACCTCAGCGAGCCATCGAATTGCTGAGTACTTTTATAACGCATGGCATTAATGCGCGCTTAACCATGGTTGGCGATGGTGAACTCAAGGAGCAACTGCAAGCTCAAGCCACAGCTTTGGGTATATCCGACACAGTTGACTTTGTTGGTTGGCAATCGGTGGCGAGCGTTAATCAGATTATGGCAGATGGACATATAATGTTAATGAGTAGCGATCATAGAGAAGGCTGGGGAGTGGTGATCAACGAGGCCATTAATAATGCGTGCTTTGCCATGGTGTGCGCGGAGGTTGGGTCGGCCGATTGGCTTATCCCCGATGAGCAGTCGGGCATGGTCTATACCGATGCCGAGTTTGAGCGACGTGCAACGCAACTCGCGCGGCGGTGGCAAGAGTCGCCAGAACAAATTCTTGCGGCGGCGCGCGATGGCTACCACCATTTACAAGCGAATTGGTCCACTGATGCCGCAGCACAACGTCTTATCCAACATTCCCGTTTATTACTCGCGGGTAAATCGGCTGCGAATTTATACGACGACGGACCATGCTCACCGGCATAATGCGCCCGCTGATCGTGGTCTGACCGCGTACATATTTCACATTAAATCTTGAGGATGGAAGGAATGAAAATAATTAAAGCAATTGTGCTCTTACTGCTGCTCGCCGCGGTGATCGCCGCCCTCTGGTATTTTCGACCATGGTCGCAATACTCGCCCGCTAATTTTGCTCAATTACAAAAGCCAGAGAGATTGACTTATAACTTTACGCATATGGCCGAACTGATTCCGGCACGAGTAATACCAAAGAGCACTCAGCCGCGCGCTATTCCCACCGCGGGTCAAGCAGACCTTTTATCGTTGGAATACTCGTTTGATGGGCAAGTGAAAACGTTGGAGCAATTTGTACAGGAGTCTTCAACCTTGGGCTTGATGGTGGTTAAAGACGGGCAGATCCAATTTGAAGACTACTTTCAAGGCGCTGACGCAAACACGTTATTTACGTCGTGGTCTATGGCGAAAAGCGTGGTGGCAACAGCGATTGCGATGGCGGTTAAAGACGGCTTGATCGAGTCGTGGCAGGATCGCGCCGAAAAATACGCCCCGCAATACCAAGGTAGTGCCTTTGGCAGCAGTACTATTGAATCGCTAATGGTGATGGCAACAGGTGTTGAGTTTGACGAAGATTACGCGTCGCAAAG
>CAYGNS010000050.1:0-4259 GCA_964351295.1 uncultured Gammaproteobacteria bacterium | reverse complement strand
AACCCCAGACACTACCCCGTACAGAGTCCCCTCCTATATATTACAAAAAGACCCTGACAGCCTTTTACTGAAATTTACCCGATCTCGCGATGAGTTCACTGATTTCCACTACATCTCGCCCAACAGCCACGTGTTGTCAGCGGTGCTACGCGGAGTGTACAAGCAGCCTTTAGCGCACATTGTTAGTGAGCATATCTGGCAGCCGATGGGCATGGCGAGTGATGCTAATTGGTTGCAACATAAAGAGGGTGACGAAGGCCAGGCGTTGGGGTATTGCTGTTTAAACGCCACGTTACAAGACTATGCGCGGTTTGGTCTGTTCCATTTAGAGGCACAGCAAGGAGTGGGCGTAGGGGTGCAAGAACTACCCGCTGACTGGATTAGCAAACTACCCGTACCTGCCACCGAGCAGCACGTTAAAGGGGGACCTAACTACTCCGGTCGCGGTTATAGCTGGCATTTTTGGTTGCCGCCTAATCGTGATGGCGTGTTCTTCGCTGCAGGAGTCTACGGACAATTTATCTGGATCGAACCAGCACGCAATCTAATTATTGTGCGTAACTCGTCCGACCCAGATTGGACGCCTCGTTTCTTAGAGTCCGAGGCGACCTTGCGGGCGATATCCGATTATTTCGCCGACTAGCTTGTGAGCCGTACTGGTTCGCGTTACTGCGTTTTAAGCCAGTCTTTGACGATGGTCTCTAATACTGAAAGAGGCAATGCGCCGTTTTCCAAGACTTTGTCATGGAAGGCGCGCACGTCAAAGCGGTCGCCTAACTGCTCTTCGGCCAGTGCTCGGAGTTCACGAATCTTGAGCTCGCCGGTCTTGTACGCTAAAGCTTGTGCTGGCCATGAAATATAGCGGTCCACTTCAGATGTGATGTTGTTCATCGACAAGCCTGAGTTGGCGGCCATATAGTCTATTGCTTGTTGGCGTGTCCAGCCCTTGGAGTGAATACCGGTATCAACTACTAAGCGGCAAGCACGCCACATTTCATACGAAAGTCGGCCAAAGTTAGTATAGGGCGTGGTGTAAAAGCCCACTTCAAGACCGAGTCGTTCGGCGTATAAACCCCAACCTTCAACAAATACCGTCTGCCCACCAAACTTGCGAAACATCGGTAAATCCAGTTCTTGCATCAAGGCAATTTGCAAATGGTGTCCTGGCACCGCCTCATGCAGTGATAACGCTTCGAGCTGATACAAGGGGCGAGTTTCTAACAGAGAGGTATTAACATAATGGAACCCGGCGCGTGTGCCATCACCAGCCGGTGGGCTGTAATAGGCCGTCGTAGTCTTTTCAGCTATGTCGGCTGGGATTTCCTTAATCCCATAAGGCATGCGTGGTAAGCGCCCGAATAATTTGGGCAATTCACCGTCTATTTTCTTAGAGATGACCGCTACCGCATTTAAGCGATCAGCCGGCGTTTTGGGATAAAAATCTTTATTGTTCTTTAAATACTCCAACCACTCTTCAAAGTCGCCTTTAAACTCGGCTTGCTTGATCACTTCTAGCATTTCGGCCTTAATTCGGGCAACTTCCGACAAGCCGATATTGTGAATTTCGTCGGCAGTTTGGTCTGTTGTGGTGTAGTAAGCAACTTGAAAATCGTAATACTCTTTGCCCCCAGGCATAGAATCGGTACCGACTTCCTCACGGCACGCAGGTTGATATTCGTCCATGTAGAAATTTAAAAACGATGCAAACGCGGGCACTATCTTGTTGTCGATAATTTCCAGAGCTTGGGTTTTGAACGCTGTAAACGCAGCGTCGCTAACAATTTTGGGTTTGTTTTCAAAGGGCGTCATAAACGTACTGTCGAGTGGGTTTTCGACAATGTGCGTTTTAATTGACTCTTCATAGCCGCGCATGGGTGCACAGGGCTGTACCCAACCCGCTTCGAGCCCAGTTCGCGCGCGCGCCGTGGCTTTGCTCATATAGCTCGCCATTCGGTCCAGACGCGCAACATAGCTTTTATAATCAGCTTCGCTAAAAAATGGCAATGAGTTGACCAAGCTGGTGAGGTCTAAGTGTGGACCATTACGATTATTCATCACCATATACTTGCCGCCGTGACGCGCTTCTTCGATGCTGTTTTGCAAGTCCAGGGCCAGTAGATCGTAGTTTAGCTGGTGCGCAGTACTGAGTGAGCTGCGTTTAATCTGCTTTAGTTCGTTTAAGAAAGCAGCTGACTCGGCCGTACGCGCATCAAAGGCTTCTAGCGATGGGTCGCTTAGTTCGTTATCGTAGTCCCGTACTCCCAAGCTAGTGGCAAAGGTCGGGTAGTGCTTGAGTTGTGCTTGCCAGTGCCGATCGAGCAAAGCGTCAAAATCGGCGTCTTTTGCGCTAAGAAGTTGTGGTGACAACAGCATCGTTGTCAGCAGAATGGCCCAGCCAATGCGGCGGATGTGTTGGTGCGGTGTACGGCTTAAGAAACGACTAGATTGATTGAACATTAACGTGCTCCAGTAAATAGGCTTACCGCCATAATAAGTTAAATGCGCTACACTGCCCAGTTCTGTTTGAACGCCTTGGAGGTGTTGTCATGAAGACATTTATGCATCGCACTGGGCCCGGCCCCATGATTGCCGCCGCGTTTATCGGTCCTGGTACCGTTACGGTGTGTACATTGGCCGGCGCACAGTATGGCACTGTGTTGTTGTGGGCTTTGTTGTTTTCTACCTTGGCAACGGCCGTACTGCAAGAGGCCGCTGCGCGTCTAGGCTTGATCACTCAGAGGGGTTTGGCGTGCAATATCAAAGATGCTATCGCATCGCGCGGATGGCGTTGGCTGGCGCTGGGGATAGTGTTATCGGCCGTGGTAGGGGGTGCCATTGCGTTCGAGTCGGGAAATATTCGAGGTGGTTCCTTAGGCATATTGGCTTTACTCGATAAGGATCCCACATCAACCACTATTGCGATCAATTCAGGTGCGGTGTTGGTTATAGCCGGGCTTGCTTCGGCTTTACTTTGGCAAGGACGCATTGCGACGCTAGAGCGCGCTCTGATCGTTATGGTGGCATTGATGAGTTGCGCTTTTATGTTCACGGCTTTAATGGTTGTGGAGTCTTGGCAACAGGTGCTCGGCGATCTTCTTATACCGAGCTTGCCCCCAGGTTCAAGCGTATTAGTGGTAGCCCTAATTGGCACAACAATTGTGCCGTATAACCTATTTTTGCATTCTGAGCTCGTGCAGCAGAAGTGGTCGAACGAGGCTGATCTATCGTATGCGCGTGCCGATGCTGTTTACTCGGTGCTTCTCGGTGGGCTCGTTTCCATGTCGATAGTGGTCTGTGCCGCTGCGCTACCGAATGCGCAAATCAGCTCGGCTGCCGACCTTGCACAAGGTTTAGCGCCTGTATTCGGCGACACGGCGCGTAGCTTGCTAGCAGCGGGGCTCATCGCGGCGGGACTCACCTCAGCGATTACGGCACCGTTGGCTGCGACTGTCGTTATTAAGGGTGTTTTTGGTTGGCAGGGCGACTTGCGCTCGCCAGCTCAGCGGCTCACTTGGATGACAGTGCTTGGCGCTGGAACATTTTTTGCGCTATTGCAGATCAACGCCATCGAACTAATTAAGTTCGCACAGTTTGCCAATGGGCTAGTATTGCCTTTTGCCGTCGCGTTTTTAATTTTTGCCGTAAACCAACATAAAGTGATGAACGGACACGTTAATACACGCAGGCAAAATGCCCTCGCAGGTTTCGTGTTGCTCATCGTGACGATGCTGGGCATGCGTGGAGTTTTCGCGGCACTGGGCATCTAGTTTTGCGAGTCACAACGTTCCTGACGTTTGTTAGCATAACGTTTCTGATCTGAAACTGTATTCAGCTACCGATGCTTAAATTAATACTCGGCAGGTTTGGCGAACACCACAGACCAATATTGGCCCTTTTTGCCAATGCCAATGGATTCATAGTCGGGATTTAAAATGTTTTTGCAGTGACGAGCACTGCTTAACCACAATTGCAGCAATGGTTTGGCCGGCAGTTGTGCTTTAGCGATATTTTCGGCGATTTTCTTAAACGCGTATTGTTCGGACTTTATTCGACCACTGAGTGATGCTCCGTGCGAAAGCGTATCCTGTTTCGCCATCCAGTCAGCGTGCTTTTGTGCCACTCGAGTAAGCGGAGCGCTCAATGAAAGTGGCAGAGCTGGTGAGTTACTGCGATTACAGGCGAGTGACTCCACAGGCAAGGTGTTCGCGCGTACCCGATTATGTAGCTCGAGCACTATCCTTAATTGATTGGTGTCCGCT
>CAYGNS010000049.1:6656-9464 GCA_964351295.1 uncultured Gammaproteobacteria bacterium | reverse complement strand
AGCTATGGCAAAAGGGGCACGCCAACGTGGCGTACTGATTGAACGCAAGTGGCAGGCCGATGGTTATTTCTGGAATGGCTCCGAGTGGCAGGTAACCCTGACCAAGATGGTTGAGCAAGGTGGCAACCTCGTCGCTTCGGATGAACAAGTAGTGGTGACGGCTGAACACGTTGTAACCGCAACCGGAAATCATGCGCAGCGTACCGCGCAGTTGCTTGGTATTAAAATACCTGCGGTGCCCGTGGAGCATCAATTTATTGTGACTGAGCCTGACGCCGAATTGGTGAAATGGCGGGCCGCTGGGAATCCCGAGCATCCTGTGGTGCGCGATGCCGATGCACAATCTTACGTACGCGAAGAGCGTGGTGGTTGGATACTTGGTGTGTACGAGAAGCACGCTCCTGCCTGTTTTCGGCATGGCGTTCCCGACACCTTCCGCGCCGATCTGTTCCCGCTGGATTTAGAGCGGATTGAAGAACAGTACATGGCCATGATTCATCGCATACCGTCCTGCGAAATGAGTGGCTTAAAGGACGATTATAATGGCCCGATCTGTTATACGCCTGACGGTAATCCGTTGGTGGGTCCAGCGCCTGGTTTACGTAATATGTGGCTCGCTGAAGGCTTTAGTTTTGGTATTACAGCCGCCGGTGGAACGGGTAATTATCTGGCGCAGATGATGGTGCAGGGCGAAGCAGAGATTGATATGGCGGCGCTTGATCCGAAGCGCTTCGGTAGTAATTGGATGACCAATGAGTACGCGGCGCGCAAGAACGAAGAGTGTTACGACCACGTGTATGTATTGCATCATCCTGACGAAGAACGACCCGCGTGCCGACCATTGCGTACCTCTCCTGCATACGATCGACAAAAAGCGCGCGGCGCGCAATTTGGGCAGGTCAATGGTTGGGAGCGTCCAAACTATTACGCGCCAGAAGGGTTTGACGATCATGCATCACGCTCGTTTCGGCGCGGTGCTTGGTGGCAATATGCGGTTGCCGAGGCGCAAGCTATTCGCAATGGGGTGGGCTTAATTGATGCGACTGCGTTTACGAAGCATTTGGTTAAAGGACCCGGTGCAACGGCCTTTCTTGACTGGTTCACCTGCAATGCTTTGCCAAAAGTTGGCCGCATCAATTTAACGTATGCACTAACAGGTGCAGGCACTACGCGCACGGAATACACGATTGTTCGGCAAGCTGAGCACCAATATTATTTGGTGTCGGCTGGTGCTTGGACTGCTTATGATGCGGATTATTTACGTAAAGCAGCGGAAGATAAACAAGCCGAATTTGGCTATATCGAAATTCAAGACGTCACGACACAGTGGGGCGTATTTGCCCTCGCTGGCCCGCGCTCACGCGATGTACTTAAAAAAGTGATCGTAGATGCTGACCCTGAGACAGCCTTGTCGAACAAGCGCTTTGGCTGGCTCACTGCGCGCAATATTGAATTAGGGATGTGTCCAGTGCATGCTATTCGAGTGGCCTACACTGGTGAGCTAGGTTGGGAGTTGCATCACCCGATTGAAATGCAGAATTATCTGTTTGATTTATTGGAAAAGGCTGGCGCGGAGTTTGATCTGAAACTGGTCGGTGCGCGCGCGCAAAATTGGTTGCGTCAGGAAAAATCGTACCGAGCATTTGGCACAGAGTTGGGCCGCGATGCAACTCCGCTTGAAGCCGATTTGCCGCGCTTTGTGGATCTGGATAAAGACTTCCATCGCAAAGCCGCCATGTTGGACAAAGGTGTGCGGTCAAAATGCGTAACGCTTTTAATTGACGGCCCTAGTGACGCCGATCCATGGGGGCGCGAAGCGCTGTATGCGGGTGACACTAAAGTCGGGCGTTTAACATCAGGCGGGTATTCGGTTGCGTTTGGCAAAAGCATTGGCATGGGCTATGTGTTGCCCGACCACAGTGCGGTAGGTACGCGACTGCAAGAGCGCATGTTTGGTGACTTATGGGATGCTGAAATTGTGCAAGACAGCCCCTACGACCCAACTAACGCGACCATCAGAGTGGACGGCTGAGTTACAGTGATCGCGAGCGTGCATGACCGTTCATTTTTTAACTGAATTGCGGTGATCTAACCCCGTTCCAGTGAAGTAGTAATTGAACATAGAGCAGTAAATAGTAGGATAATACCGATTCGATCTGCCATAGCGGTAGAGGCCAATTAATGTGGCGAATCTCACACACAGCAGTTTTAATTCTCGGCGGAGAAGATTATGAGTGACAACGAAGATTTCAACTTAGCAGACCTGGACAATAAAGAGCTAGTTGAGCAAATTCAAGACGATTTATACGACGGACTAAACGACGAAGTGTATGAGGGCGTAGAGATTTTGCTCGACCGCGGCGTAGATGCCAATGAAGTGCTTGGCGCCGCTTTAGTCGGTGGTATGAAAATCGTCGGCGAAGATTTTCGCGACGGTATTCTATTTGTGCCAGAGGTACTTAAATGTGCTGGCGCGATGAAGCGCGGCATGAGCTTACTGAGACCCATTTTGGCCAATAGTGCAATCGATATCTCGTTAGGCAAGTTTGTGATCGGAACTGTAAAGGGCGACATTCATGACATTGGCAAGAATTTGGTGGGCATGATGCTCGAAGGTGCGGGCTTTGAAGTAATTGATCTTGGGATTAACAACCCGGTTGAGAATTATTTGGCGGCTCTTGAGGAGCACAAGCCGGTGATCATGGGGATGTCTGCCTTGTTAACCACAACGATGCCCTACATGGGGGTAGTTATTGAGGAGATGGATAAGCGCGACATGCTGAAGGATTTCCATGTAATGGTTGGTGG
>CAYGNS010000049.1:0-6646 GCA_964351295.1 uncultured Gammaproteobacteria bacterium | reverse complement strand
CTTATGGGCGTGACGCGGCACGTAGTTCCGAGATGGCCTCGTTATACGCCACCGGCAAGCTTGCCGCACGCGTTGCTCGAGCTTAACCAGCAGTCAGGCCGGTTAGCGATACGGCTCGGGCCGTGAGTCCGCTATTTAGTAAGCAAGTAGGTGCCGTGTGTGTTGCCCAAACAAGCGGGGTCGCAAAAAAGCGTTGTATCTCGGCCGAGCTCAGTAATGAGCTTGGCTTTTTTTGAATTTGGTTTCTGTGCCCCAAGGTGGTGTTAGCGCTAACCTTAGGCTAATGGTTTTTGGTTTAAGTAGTGTCTTGATATAGGAGATTATGATGCTGACTTTAAATGATTCATGGCTCGGACTTGCATTGCCACACAACCCCAAAGCGCAATTTCATTACGCTTGGTTGCGCGATAACTGCGCGTGTACCGACTGTAAGCACCCTGCGACACGTGAGCGTGTGCTCGCAACGTTCGATATTCCGGAAACGATTGCCCCCGAGAAAGCCGAGCTGCTCGGTGATACCTTACGCGTGGTATGGAACGATCAGCACCATCAAAGCGAGTACTCACTAGCGTGGCTCATGGGGCATGATTATTCCGCGGGGGTGCACAACGAAGATCCCGCACGGCCCCATTATAAATTGTGGGCTAAGGAACTGGAAAATGCGATCCCGCGATTTGACTATCAAGCGTTGCGAGACGACCCCCAGCAGTTTTTGGCATGGGCTGAGGCCGTACGGGATGTCGGTTTAACCATCGTACATGCGGCCCCCTTGGTCGAAGGTGAAATCGAGCGCTTTGCCGACTTTGTGGCTGTGGTGCGCGAAACCATCTATGACCGCTTGCACAATGTGCGTGCCACACCCGGCGAATACAATGCCTACAACGTCGCATCGACCGCTTTGGAGCTTAAGCCCCATACGGATATGCCTAATTACAATAATCCTCCCGGTGTGCAAATGTTTCATTTTATCGCCAACGAGACCGTGGGCGGCGAAAGCACGGCGGTTGACGGCTTTAAAGTGGCTGAGCGATTGCGCGAGGAAGACCCCGCCGCGTTCGATGTGTTAGCGTCGACGCCCGTTGAGTTTAAAATGGTCAGTAGCCGCGGAGATGTGCGTTCGGCCAATCCTTTGTTTACCCTAGATACGCAGGGGCGGCTCAAAGTGTTTAGGTTCTCGAATCAGCTCGCCCAACCCAATATGCTCTCGGTCGATAAAATGGAGGCGTTTTATAAAGCCTATCGAAAACTTGGTCGCATGATTGACTCTCCCGAGTTCAAGATTCAGTTTCGTTTGAATACGGGGGACATTATGGTGACAAATAATTTGCGCGTGTTGCACGGTCGCAATGCCTACGATGCTAATTCTGGGGCACGGCATCTGCAGCTGTCCTACATGGATTTCGACGACGTTTTAAGTCGCATACGCTTGCTCAAGTCTGCGGCTCAAGCGGCTTAAACTGAGGTGATTTGCTTTAGTAAATGCGCAGTAAATGATCAGCGAATAATAGTGTAATCGTTATGAAGACAGTTCTTTTTACGCAAATGGAACAGGGTACGCGCGAAGAGTACGCCTTTCTCGATGCCCTTGAGGATCAATTCAAGCAGGCCTTGCCCGAGCGTTTAATGCAGGCGCTTGCGGGCTTAGAGCATAGTCTTTCGGGTTATCGTATATCGCGTCTAGAGCACTGTTTGCAGGGTGCGACGCGTGCGCTGCGCGCTGGAGAACCGGACGACTATGTGGCGGCGGTGCTCCTGCACGATATAGGCGACGAACTTGCGCCGTATTCGCACAGCGAAATGGCTGCGGCCATCCTGCGCCCTTTTGTGAGCGATGAGCTGTACTGGGTAGTTAAGCACCACGGTGTATTTCAAATGTATTACTACGCGCACCATTGTGGTGGCGATCGGCATGCACGCGACCAATTCAAAGACCACCCTTACTATGCGGCGGCCGTGAAGTTTTGCCATAACTACGATCAAAACTGCTTTGACCCAGACTATCCATCTGAGCCTTTGGATTTCTTTCGGCCATTATTAGAGCGCGTTTTCGCACAGCCTCGTGCAGATGATCTAGAGCATCAAGCTCGTTATGGCGCGCAATGAAAAGGCCAGCGCCATTACCATCTGTGCCACGCCGTTTAGTGCTCGGTTGTGGCGCGTTAGTGCACGAAATGGTGGCGCTTTTGAACCAAAATCCTCGGGTACATGACGCAACTAAGCTACATTGTCTGCCCGCGAAGTTGCACAATACACCTGAATTGATAGCTGATCGTGTTGATCAGTACCTTGCGCAGCATGCGCATTTATACGATGAAATTTTGGTAGCGTATGGTGACTGTGGTAGCGCAGGAGCGCTCGATACTGTCTTACAAAAATACGCGGCGCAACGTTTGCCCGGCGCGCATTGTTATGAATTTTTTATTGGTACGGCTGAGTTCCAACAATTGCTCGATGAAGAGTTGGGTACTTTTTTCTTAACGGATTATTTAGTTAAGAATTTTACGCGATTGGTGGTGATCGGCTTAGGCTTAGATCGATATCCGGAACTGTTTGACGAATACTTCAAGCACTATAAAAAATTGGTGTATTTGGCACAAGTTGACGACCCACAGCTGCAGGCTAAGGCACGCCAATATGCGCGCGATTTTGGCTGGGAATATGAGTATCGTTGGGTTGGAGTGGAGGGTATGCGCGCCGTAGCAGAATTCGGTGGCAGCGCTTCGATTGGTGGCATTAGAGTAACGAATGGTTAGTGCTCTAACCCGCAATGAATGTAACTGGAATGGGCTGTAAAGATGTACAAAGCACGATTATTTGCCACGCGTTACTCACGCGCCTACGAGGCCTTTTACGCAGCGGTTGAGCCGCTAATCTTGTTCACTATTAAGTGGTTGAGCAAGTTGTCGGGTGGCCGCCTAGACGGTCCGATGACCTGGGTTGAGAGTAAAACGAAAGGCCTGCTATTTGACTGCAAAATGTGCGGTAACTGCGTATTGTCGAGTACGGGCATGACGTGTCCCATGAATTGCCCCAAAACCATTCGTAACGGACCTTGTGGTGGTGTGCGCGAAAACGGCAACTGCGAAGTTAAGCCGGAGATGCGTTGCGTCTGGGTAGAAGCATGGGATGGCGCGTCGCGCATGCGCCAAGGCGACAAAATCCATGATTTGCAATTTGCCGTGGATGTGTCTCACCAGGGCAGCAGTGCTTGGTTGCGACTTTTAAAAGACAAGGAAAGGGCTGCCGCGCTTAAAAGCGCTAAAGCTTCTGCTCAGTAAGCGGCTCATCGCCCATTTACCCCTTTAGAATCGTCGGACTTAAACATGACTCAATCGGCTGATCTTCACCAATATGTAGAGAATCCGGGTAGCCCGCTACCCGCGTTAGCGGGCCACGTATCGCGTGGTCGCTTCGAACGTGTGTTGCGCGCGGGTCATTTTGCGGTTACGACAGAAATAGCACCACCCGATTCGGCAGACCCTGACGAAGTTTATCGTCGCGCCATGTTGTTTGATGACGTTACTGATGCGATAAACGCGACCGATGGTTCGGGTGCTAACTGCCACATGTCGAGTGTTGCCGTCTGTTCTTTGTTGTCGCGCGTGGGCTATTCGCCCATTATGCAAGTGTCGTGTCGGGATCGAAATCGCATTGCCATTCAAGGTGATTTATTAGGTGCGGCTGCCCTAGGCGTATGCAATGTGCTGGCGCTGACGGGGGATGATGTCTCAGCGGGCGATCACCCCGAGGCGAAACCCGTTTTCGACCTTGATAGCGTTTCGTTAACAACGACCATTTGTACGCTGCGCGACCAATCAAAGTTTCTAAGTGGTCGCGCTTTAGATGATGCGCCCAAATTGTTTGCAGGCTCTACAATCAATCCCTTTGTGCCGCCCGTACAGTCGCGGCTCGCCCAATTACGTAAAAAAATTCATGCAGGCGCCGAGTTTATTCAAACCCAATATTGCTTCGATGTGCCGATGTTCAAAGACATGATGGCGCGAGCGGTAGACGAAGGTTTGTTGGAAAATGCTTACATGCTTGCCGGTGTAGGTACGTTGGCGTCTGCTAAAACGGCGCGGTGGCTGCGCTCCAACGTGCCGGGTGTACACATTCCAGACGCAATTATTGCTCGGTTAGAAGGTGCTGCGAATCAAAAAGCCGAAGGGCAAAAAATTTGTATAGAGCTGATGCAGCAATGCAAAGAAATAGAAGGGGTGAGCGGGGTTCATGTTATGGCCTACAAACAGGAAGAGTCCGTTAAAGAAATGGTTTTAGCCTCTGGCGTGCTTGATGGCCGTCGCTGTTGGGCGCCCGGCCGCTAAGTTTGTAAGCGTCGCGCGAGCACGTTCGGTGAGTTACGGTTCAGAATAGATTTACTCAATAAGATAATAAGCGAAAGGTAGACAACATGATTCACACACTTTTATCGTCACACAAGCAAGAAGTGACTATCGGGTTTGATCGGCCATTTACGATGATCGGCGAGCGCATCAATCCCACGGGCCCCAAGATCCTCGCTGAGGAAATGAAAAATAGCACCTATAGTCGACTGGATGCAGAAGCGAGAGCGCAAGTGGCAGCGGGCGCACAAATGTTAGACATCAACGCTGGCATTCCGTTGGCGGACGAACCGGCCATTTTGGCTGAGGCCATTCGTCGTGTACAAGCCGTTGTCGATGTTCCATTGTGCATCGACTCGTCGATTATTGCCGCACTTGAAGCTGGTTTGGCTGTCTACCAAGGCCGTGCCTTGGTCAACTCTACTACCGCCGAAGAAGAAGTAATGGAACGCGTCTTGCCGTTGGTAAAAAAATACGATGCGGCTGTGGTGGCTATCTCGAATGACGAAACGGGCATTTCCGAAGACCCTAATGTGCGTTTTAGTATTGCTAAACGTATTGTGGAGCGCGCGCAAGACTATGGCATTAAGCCCTGCGACATTATTGTTGACCCGCTAGTTATGCCTATCGGTGCCATCGGCCAGGCTGGTAATCAGGTGTTTCAGTTAGTCCGGCGGTTGCGTGATGAGCTCAAAGTGAACACCACGTGTGGCGCTTCGAACATTAGCTTTGGTATTCCTAATCGCCACGGAATTAATAATGCATTTCTGCCAATGGCGATTGCCTCTGGCATGACCTCTGCCATCGTTAATCCTTTGCACGAGGGTTTGGTGGCGGCTGTGCGTGCAGCCGATGTGTTGTGTGGTAACGACCCTGATTGCGCCAATTGGATCACGCACTATCGCGAACCACCTAAAGCCGGCGAGCCTACTGGTAGCCGTGAGGGGCGGCAGCGCCGACGTGGTTGAGTAACGTAACCTGGATCTGTGATACGAGTTTTGGAGTAAGTTAATGCCTAACAATTACGCGGGTGGATGTGTCTGCGGTGCAATTCGCTACGCTGTGCGCAACTTACGTCCCATTTGGTATTGCCATTGTCGACAGTGTCGGCAGATGACGGGTCACTTTATGGCGGCGGCGCAAGTCAGCCTAGAAGATATCGAGATACAGGGTGAACCAAAGTGGTACCACGTAACCAGTAAATCGCGCTATGGGTTTTGCCCCGACTGCGGGTCGCAGTTGTTTTGGCGTAATGAAGATAAGCCCTATATGTCAGTCACGGCTGGTAGTCTTGATAGTTCTAAGGGGTTAACCGTACAAGGCCACATTTACACCAGTGAAAAAGCCGAATACGTGCGAATCCCAGCCGATGAGCTCAAGTTTTTGACTTACTGGTCACAGCCATCTGAGTAACGTAGGCTCAGTATCTAAGCGTTAACATCATGGAATCTAGTGTGAATACATCTCATCTTGAATCAGCCATTGACGGCGGTATCGAAGCCGACTCGCATCAAGTAATTTTTGCGCCGTCTGGGCTTTCGAGTAACAGTGCGAGTGGTAGCACTGTGTTAGCCGCTGCCCAAAACGCAGGTGTGGCCATTCGCTCATTATGTGGCGGTAACGGCAATTGCCGACAATGCTGGGTTAAGATTGTGGAGGGCTCGCATAGCAAACACGGCATCAATGTACGGGCCGAAAATGTATCTGCGCCCACTCAACTTGAAGAAAAATACCGCACTAAGATACCGCGCTTTAAAGACCTGCGGCTTGCGTGTCGTACACACATTTGTGGCGACCTACTCGTTGATGTACCGGAGTCGAGTCAAGAACACCTAACCATCATTTCTAAAAGTAACGCTCAGCGCAACTACACGCTCGACCCGGCTCTAAAGTTGGTTGAAGTGGACTTGGCGGAAGCCACCATGGATGACAACCCCGCGGCGACCGAGAATTTGCTCGAGCGGCTCGCTGAGCAGGGGATCTCTGCACGGTTCAATTTTCATCTACTTAAAGGGTTACAAAAAACCATAGAAGACGCGAACTCGCAGCTCACGGTCGCATTACGTGATGGCGAGGAAGTGGTCGCTGTGTACCCACGTGCAGACCACAGTGGCGGCATCGGCATAATGGGTGCGGCGATCGATATTGGTTCAACCACGTTAGCGGTGTACGTACACAATTTGCAAACGGGTGAATTGTTGTGGGAATCGTCGGCGATGAACCCCCAGATTAAGTTTGGCGAAGACTTAATGAGTCGGGTTTCGTATGTGATGATGAACAAGGGCGGCTGTATCTTATACAAA
>CAYGNS010000048.1:0-9575 GCA_964351295.1 uncultured Gammaproteobacteria bacterium | reverse complement strand
GTATCAACAAACCTTGATCGCGGCCAATTCGCGGTTTGATCAGTGGCGTTATGGACAACGTCAAGACGCTTTAACGGAGCAAGAGCAAACAGGGTTTGATCTATTTATGGGTAAAGCCCGATGTGCGAGTTGCCATACCGTTGGCGAGCAGTACGCTTTATTTACCGACCAACAGTTGCATAATACTGGCGTCGGCTATCAAGCGGCGATGACCGAAGCAAGTGGCTCGACGAGCGAAGTAGCGGTAGCTCCCAAAGTGCGCGTGCAATTAGCCCCTGGCGTCGTTGGCGAAATTGATCAAGCTATTGTGAACAGTGTGGGCGAGCCCAAGCCGAATGACGTGGGTCGCTACGAAATAACGCTCAATCCCGATGACCGCTGGAAATTTCGCACGGCCAGCTTGCGCAACATCGCCCTAACCGCGCCCTATATGCATAACGGTCGATTTGCGAGTCTGGAAGAGGTTGTGATGTTCTATAATGTGGGTGGTGTACAACACCCAGAGCTTAGTCCATTGATTAGGTCTTTGAATTTAGACTTGTCTGAACAAGGTGCGCTTGTGGCATTTTTGCATACGCTTACAGGCAGTCGAGTTGCTGAACTGGTGTCGGACGCATTCGCCGCACCAATTAGTGATACGCAGTAAATTGGATTACTAGGGTCTAGGTAGAATTACGTGAAACTGAATAACGATCGCTTAAATGCATTTTTTCAAGTCGCGCTCGACCGCAATTTTTGCAAGGCCGCCGACAATCTCTTCATTACGCAATCAGCCTTGTCGCAACGTGTGCTCAAACTCGAACAAGAAATTGGTACGCATCTATTTGTGCGTAACCCCGATGGCGTAGCACTAACTGAGCAGGGACGCATATTGTTTGATTATGTTTCAGAGTTGCAAGCCCGCGAAACCGATGTGCTAAACGAAGTAACTGGTCGCAGCGCTATGGCGAGCGGCATCATTCGAATCGGCGCATTTAGCTCAGTGATGCGCTCGGTAATCATGCCCTCGTTAATACCCCTGATTAACTCAGAGCACCAACCTAAAGTGGAATTCTTTTCACGTGAGTTGCGTGAATTGCCCAATTTACTGATGGCTGGCGAAGTGGACTTTATTGTGATTGATCAGGCACTCGATGATGCGCGTATCGAATCCATAACGCTCGGGATGGAAACATTGGTGCATGTGCGGAATAAGGCAGTTCAGCATCAATCCGAGACACCGTGTTTTTTGGATCACGACGCGGAAGATATGACCACATTTAATTTCTTTGCCGCACAAAATATAGAACGGTTTGAGTTTGATCGGAGCTTTTACGACGATGTGTACGGCTTGTTAGACGGAGTACGCATGGGGTTTGGCGAAGCGATTGTGTCGCGGCACATGCTAAAAAGCGACAATATGTTGGAAGTAGTTTCACACCCCGTGGAGTATCAATCTCCAGTCGTGCTCTGCTACATCAAGCACCGCTATTTGTCGACGTTGCAACAAGCGGTTATTAGCCATTTAAGCGAAAATGTGGTTGGTTTCTTATAGAAACGGAGCACACGCTGCATCGAGAATATCCACGTGATTCATTTATAAGCCATTGATTTATAATGGTTAAAGTTGAATTAATAGGGGCATTAGAAATGATAATTGTACTTGCAGGAAGCCAGTGCCTAAACTTCGCTGCATCTTCAATCACGCAGTTAAATTTTAAAAGGTGCAATTATGAAATCAATTTTACTTATTGTTAGTTTGTTGGCTGTTTCTGTAAATTCTTGGGCAGGTGGATTTGGCATGAAGCTCAACGGTACTGAGCTTAACGGGCTCGCGCTCAATGGCCTTAGCGTCAATGGAGTAGCGAATAGTGGTTTGCCGGCTACCATTCTGGCACCCTCTTCAAACGCGCACGCTGAATTCTTAAAGACCGAACACGCGTGGGGTTTTGGTACGAAACTGAACGGGAAGAGACTAAACGGTCTGACTTTGAATGGGCTCACATTGAATGGAAAATATTTTAATGGAAAATATTTCAATGGGATTGTGATCAATGGGATTGTGATCAATGGATTCAGATTAAATGGCGTAGCCAATAGCCCACTTGAGCCGACTACTTTGCGTACGAATAATGTGGTGACCATACAAACTCCACTCACGTCTTCAGTAACCATTCCCGTCGCCCAATTAGAGCTTCGTGGCAGTCGCTTGGTATTGGTTGGTCGGTAATTTCGCACAAAGCCCTGTGGAGGCGAAGAGCATGCAATCAAAACGCTGTTATTCTTGGCACATGGCGACTCTTGTGCTCTTAGCCCTGCTGGTCTACTCGATTCAAGCAAGTGCAAACGCCAACGACTTGGCCGATGATTCACTCATTGGCCAAGTTGTTGAAATGCAGGACAACGTCGGTGGCAGTTTACCCGTGCGTATTGACAGCATTCAGCAAGACAGCACTCCCGGCAATGACGACGTGTTTTTGTATACCCTGAGTGCGTTTAACCCTGCAGAGAACGCATGGCAAAATGTGTGTAGCCCTGATATTGATGGGCACCGTTATGCAATTGTTATGCAGGGTACTTGGGATGCACAAGGTCGCTATCAACCATCATCCTTAATTTCGTTTGGATGTACGAGTGGCGTGCTGTCTAAGTGCATTCGTTGGGGTTACAAGCCGTGGCTGGATTCCCCTGACTTGCCCATGCTGCAATTGCATCAAGCTTGTACCCGTCTAGTACGAGCAGATTATTGCGGCGACGGAAGACCCCATACCCAGGATGGCACCGCCATTAATCTATTTGACGTCTATGGCATCCAACGCAAGGATAGGGTGGATGGTATGCAGTTTGAAGCTGCGTGGAATGATGATGGTGCGATCGCCATTAATCACGCACGCTATGCGAGTGGAGCCGATATCATAGCCGAATGTCCAGCGCGTTTGCTGCCGCATGAGCACGCGCAAAGCCAGTCGATGTCACTATCGGAGCTGCAAGCCTTGTATCCCAACGCGCTGATATTCAATGAGTCTTTTGCGCCGAGCCCCGATCAGTAATTAGTTTGATGGTTGCGACTCAAAATTCACTTACCCCATTTGCTGATACAAGGAGTGGGTGCATTGTACGCACTTCTCCCAAGTAAACTCTTTCGCCCGTGCCAATCCCTGCTGGCGATAATGCAGAGAATTGGGTTCTTCAGCGAGTACGCGCATTGCTGCGCTCAAGGCGTCAACATTAAGTGGTTCTACGGTGACGGCGGCGCTACCCGCTACTTCACGCATCGAACCTACATCCGAAGTCACCACTGGGCTGCCGCATGCCATAGCCTCGATAATGGGTAAACCAAACCCCTCGTATAAGCTCGGGAACAGCGTCATACGGGCCCCGCTGTAAAGATGCGGCAGGTGGGCCTGGTTCACATAGGGGAGCAAGACGAGTTCTCCCGCTGCATGTAAGCGTTTAATGTCACTCTCAACCGGCCCATGTTGCCAGCCTGGTGCACCGGCAATCACTAAGGGGTATTGCTGTTTGAATGAGCGCGCTTGCTGAGTGTACGCGAGCAGCGTAGTTGCTAGGTTTTTGCGCGGCTCCCGAGTGCCAAGCGCCAAACAGTAGCGGCCTTTGGTTAACCCATAAATACTCAGTACGCGCTGAGCGTCAGAGCGTGAAAAAAAGTGCTTGTCGGCGGCTAATGGAGTGACGGTAATGCGCTCTAAAGAGATTCCATATAGCTCTGCTAGCTCACGCTTAGAAAACTCGCTGATCGTAATGATTGGGTGATCCGTTTTGCTGAGCTGGGTGAAAAATTGTTCTAAGTAATGAACACGGTGCGTGGGGTGGGTGTGCGGATAGCGATAATGCGATAGATCGTAAATGGTATAGATTAGAGGCGTTTTAGCCGCCAACCGACTGATTGGGTTGGTAAGGTAGTTGAGATCGTGTACTACGCGCGGGTGGGCCGCGGGTTCTTTAAGATGCCTCGCGAGTGCTCGACGTTGCTAGTGCTAATAGAGGCCGCGTGCGCCAGGAAGACGGGCTAATTCGCTGCGTAATTGGTTCTTTCGAGCTTGCGGATCATTAACCGCTTTGCGGAGACTCAGCAGATGCTGCTCTAATGCCTCATTGGACAGCATTCTTCTTCCGAGCGTGGCACTGACCGTAGTAGACGAATTAAAAGACGACGCCATGAGCCCGCTGATTAAGTTTGCTGAGTACTGGCCGATTCCCGTTAGCGGTGCTCTGATGTTGGCAAGCGGAAAAATTATCGAACGCATGGCTCAGTTGTTGATCGCGTGTTGGTACACCTTGGTCAGTCGAGTCGCAAACTCTTCCATCGAAAAGGTTTGTTGAAAGCGTTTATAGCCTGCGCTGCCAAGTCGCTGCCTTAACTGCGGCGAGCTGAGCAATTTTTGCATGGCAAGTACCAGTTCATCTTCATCATTGGGTCGAACGGTAATCGCCTCTTTATTATGTCGTGCTACCCAAGGCACCGAAGAGTGCAGGGCTGTATTGATAATTGGCTTACCATAGCGCATCGCTTCAAGTTGTACGATTGCAAACGCCTCGTTAGCCGTGACCGACGGCACTAATAAGGCACAACACGAAGCCAGCGATTTTTCGATGGTTTTATCGCTTGCATGCGGGAACAACTTTACCTTGCGCTCCAAACCCATCTCCGTTACTAAGTATTTGTGTTGCTCAAACAAAGGCCCATCGCCATAGATGTGTAGGCGTGCATCAACTCGACGCATCGCCGCAATAGCCAGTTTAATACCTTTGTATGAGACATGTCGTCCAACCAACACAAACGGCTGGTTCGGGGTGTCTGCTGAAAAGTGCTCAATTGCTTTGGAGTTCGTACGCCGTGCCGCTTTGGCTCCATAGGGGATGAAGTGAACTTTTTGGTGCACACGTTGCAGCAGCCACGAATGCTCTAGCATGTCGTCAGACGTTGCGATGATCGCCCGTGCACGCCACAGAAGCAGTAACGTAACCGGTGCTACCAGCCAACGTAAACGCTTTTGCGCGACCACCTCCGAATGCCAATGCACTACGATTGGTCGCCGCCAAGGCATGCACAACGTGGCCAGTTCTGCCAGTGGGAACGGGTAGTGCACTGCTATTACGTCGGCATTGCGCGCGGCTCGGATGAGTTGCAAGGGTAGGCTGGGTGCTATGGGCATAGAGGCTAGGGTTAAGTACGAGCGACTGCGTCGTATGGTCGTCGAGCCTAGCTTTTCGTGGGTGATGCAGCCATCTTCGCCAGTGGTAATAATCGTGTGTTCGAATGAACGTAAAGCTTCCGTGATGTTGGAGACAATACGCTGCACTCCGCCCGATACAGGTAAAAATACTTTACAGCTATGCAGTACTTTGATCATGCGTCAAACGTTTAAGCACCTGTGGTCGGTATCACGAACGCGCTAAGTCCCACAGGCTTGTCCAATCGGTGTTTGTCGAGCGTCGGCAAGCATTTGCATCGCCCGTTCACCGCCCACATGCTCGCCTAGTTCTGCCAACATCATATCGTGTAAAACATCTTTTACTGAGTGTTGCGCCCGCCAATTTAGCGCTTCAGCGGTTTCGTCTACGTTACACATCGTCACGCGAATATCCAGAGGGCGCAATAAGGCATTACTCTGAACTAAGTGTTGTCGATAGTCCAAACCGAGCAATGCAAAAGCTAATTCTAAAAACAGTTCTAGGCTGATGGTTTGCCCCGTGGCGATGACGTAGTCACTTGGGTGCGCTTGTTGTAAGCTTAACTGAGCTGCTTGCATGTGGTCCCAAGCCGAACCCCAGTCGCGCTCTATGCTTAAATTACCTAATTGGATGTGATTCGCTTCGCCTAGGGCAATTTTGCAAGCGGTGTTTACAATTTTAGACGTAACGTAGTTGCGATGACGAAAGCGCGATTCAAAATTAGACAGAATGCCTGAACAGACATACATGCCGTAGGCATTTCGGTAGTTCCCTACTTGATAATGTGCACAGCTCTTACCAATGCCATAGGGACTCATGGGCTTATGTGCTGAACTGGCTTGAATGGGTTGATCACAGTGTCCAAACATTTCGGTGGATGTGGCCACAAAGCAACGAATATTGAGATCGGTTTGCCGAACGGCTTCTAGAATGTTGACGGTTGAGATGGCGATGCTTTTTATACTGTCGGCGGGCTCTTGAAACGACCGAGCCACTGACGACGGCGCCGCTAAGTGATAAATTTCATCAGGACGCAATCGATCAATCAATTCATGCACATTGTCGTGGCGCAGCAAATCCAATGAATGTACGTGCACATTATCTTTTATGGCGAGCGCATCAAGGGTACTTAAATCGCAGACCGATGCATCACGCGAGGTGCCCACAATTCGATAGTTTTTTGCGAGCAGTTGCGCGGCTAAAATACTGCCGCCTTGCCCGCTAATGCCCGTAATAAGTGCTGTTTTCAATGGATAGGTAAGTCGTGTTAGGGCCGAACTATTTGGCGACCTCAGTTATCTGGGGATTGTTAAGGTGCGGGTTATCGAGAGAGACCAATTGGTTACGGCGCTCGCGAAAGAACCATTCGCGCCTAAAGATTTTACGATCAGCAAGAGTAATCCAAGCGTTCACAAATGTACACTTGCGCTGCCCTCAGGCAGACAAGTTACATTCTAGTGTGCCGTGTTATTTTGTTATACCAGGTGCGCCAGTTAAGCCATTTACGCCAGTTGGTTGATTGCTCGGGAAATCGCGTGCTCAACTCGTAATGTCGCCATGCAAGCGGCTTATTACCTTGAAATTGCGTGAGGGTATGATCCGAAAATGGCCCCTTATTGTTATAAAGAGACGGAGTGTAGTTCTCGAAACTGTACCGCGTGGGCTCAAATGCTTTTGGCCATGCGAGTGGATGCTCAGGCCAACAGAGCGTTTCAAATGGTCTGGGCGGATGAAACAACTCAGGCGCGTGCCTGTGTGCGTAATTAAAATAGGTGCTCCATTCGCATAGAGGCAATTGCCTACCGGCCTTTTTCGCTGCGCGGTCAAAAAAGGTGTATGCCTTGTTAAAGAGCTCGCGATTAATAATCTGCGGCATATGACTCGCGTAACTTAAGGTTGGTAGTTCTAATTGCTGGAGCACGGCGGCCGTGGCCATTTGCCCTTGGTCAAAGTCCGTCCTATAACCCGGCCAATAACGTAGATCGTAAAAGTAATAAGAGTGGTAGCGCTGCTCTTCTAGAAAAAAGTTTTCATCAATCGTTCTAAGCGCATGAGCATCGTCGTCCGCCATTATAAAATCTGACGGCAGCGCACCCCGTTCGCTTAGCGCGTGCCTAAGCCGATAATTTCGACTTTGATGGTCCTGTGTGCGAGTGTCATCGAGCTCCGCCTGCACAAGAATGTCTTCCTCTATTACGAATGTGCACGGGATTGCGGTAGATAAACTTTGAAACGCGTTATGCGCAGCACGGGGAATCAGAACGGTGGCTGTTTGCACAAAGGGCATGTGCCGAGCAACACTTTCGATGCTTGCTTGCAAGCGCTTGGGTCTATTACTAAGGTAAGCGATGTGCATGGAGTGAATTCGCGTAAACCCTGAAGCGTCTCAAATTACCGCCACAAATTGCTTCGATGTAATCGGTCATTCTGAGCCGCTACCTGTAGTTGCCGGCTGCGAGGTCCCAGTACTGAGGTCCCAGCTCATTGATAAAGCTCACTTGATTGGAGTGTTTGATTCGGTTCGCGACATTACTTCCTCTAGCGCATCCCAAATGGGATCCCAGACAACATCGCCTCCCTTTGGGGAAATGTTTCGTTGTTTGAAGAAGTCGCCAACAAACGGAGCTAACCCAGGATATTCATGGATTGTATGCTGCGCGCCATTGATGCCAAACTGTAAGCTACCTGGCGGCAACAGGTCTGTGGTGTGTTGAATGCGTAGCTTGCCCCAGATGCTAATATAGATAGCCGCCAAATGTTTGGCGTACTCACGCTCCGGTTCCGTTAAGGGTGCATTTCGATCGCGCAATTTTAATTGCAGCTGCATAAGTTCTGGAGAACTGATAAACAGCTTGGCCACCTCAAACATTGATTCGGCGTTGCTCTCTCGAGCCTCCCTTACTGCGATGCGGTTAGACTGATTGATTTCGATCGCTAAGGCGGCAAGTCCAAAGATCACCCCGAGGTTTGCGAACAACATGAGCCATTGGTTAACGGAATTTAGTTTCATGCGCGTTTTCATTAAAAGGCAGTGCTGACACGATCATCGCCATATCCAAAAATCAACTGCAAGCATACCATCTTAGTTACAATGTCGGGATGTTGATCTAGTCTCCAATACCTCATGCTCCTGCGTCGCATCACACTCCATGTGCAAACCCAAAATTGGTTTGCCGTTTTAATAGACTTTTTAATCGTGGTCTTTGGGGTCTTTATTGGCATTCAAGTGGCTAACTGGAACGAGAACCGAATTGAACGAGAACGTGAAAAAATATTGCTAGTCGCTGCTCGACAAGACATTAAAGACCATCTTGAAGAAATGGCTATATCCAAGCGAACTTACATTGAAATCAAGGGTTTTGGCGATTTGGCCTTCGCAGCACTAAGTAATGAGCAAACGTGTGTTGTTGATTGTTGGCAGCAACTCTTGGCCCTGTTTCAAGCTTCGCAGTGGGTCGATGTGAAGTACAACCGAGGAACTTACGATGAACTGTTGCGTTCTGGGTTACCCAGTGATCAAGATGTTAAGTTAAAGCTCTCGAAGTACCACACCATGATCGAACAGTCATTAATAGTGGTAGCGCAGTTACCTATGTATCGCGAGCGTGTCCGCGCTGTTATACCCATAGATGTGCAAGATCAAATGTGGGCCAATTGTTGGCAGGTAAAGGGACGTCAACAAACGTTAGTCGCCGACTGTGTTGGTGATATTGGCAACGCAGAAGCCGCTGAAATAATTGACGCGATTAAGCAGGAGGCTGACATTCTCGGACACCTGAATTTTTGGTTGAGCACTGTGTCAGTTGTTTTACGGACGATTCCCGATCAAGAGGCGCAAGCCAGAGCCACCGTCGAAGTACTCGATGCATACTTAGCGACCAGTCACTAATTTAACCAGCAAGCGCTCAGATAAAGGTAGTACTTGCTAAATTTCGAGCGCTTTCTTCCGCTTACCACATGCAAGTAGGTATAGTTATGGGGAGCAATCAAGCGCGTATCCCATTACCCATTGCCGTGTTTTTGTAACGCAACGTTAATCGTGTAATTAATCCAGTTAGACACCCTCAATACCGTATGGAACTTCGTAACAGCAATATTGCGCGCCTGAAAGCCCCGCATCGAGATTTTGATGCCGTTGTGATTGGCGGTGGAATTAATGGCGCGGTGTCGGCCGCTGCGCTCAGTGCAAAGGGTGCTCGCGTTGCTCTAATTGATCGGGGCGATTTCGCTGGACTCACGAGTTCTAATTCCTCAAATCTGGCTTGGGGTGGAATTAAGTACTTAGAGACGCATGAATATCGATTAGTGAATAGTTTGTGCAAAAGTCGCAATCAACTGATGCGCAACTACCCTTCAACAGTGAAGGAGATTCGCTTTTTGACGACCATCGCCAAAGGTTT
>CAYGNS010000047.1:0-9582 GCA_964351295.1 uncultured Gammaproteobacteria bacterium | reverse complement strand
ATTGAGGCGCGCACCAAACACCTTGATCGGCGTGTCGAATCCAGCCGCCACGAGCTTTTCGCACGCGCTCCCACCAAAATTTTTGGCGTCGATGGTTTTAAAAAAATACACAATCCGCTCGCGCAACTGGTCAGGACAGTCAATGAGATTCGTACAGTTTAGCGTCACCTGCTCGCCCTCGCGATTTTCCGACCAGTGTGCAGGACTACCGCAGCTTGGACAGTCCTTTGGAATGAGCACAGCCGCGGGTGTTACCGTCCCAACCACCGTAGGAATCACTGAACCAGAACGAATGATTTGGATTTCGGCACCCTCCCCTATGCCATTCTTAAGAAGAGCGGCTGCATTATGGCCTGTCGCCTTAGTGTTGATAACGCCCCCAACTTTCGTAGGCTCGTATCCGATCACGGGCGTTAGTACGCCAGTACGCCCTACTTGCCAAGTAACACCTGTCACCTTGACCGTAACTGCGTCGCCTTGTGTTTTCTTAGCGACGGCATAGCGCGGTTCGCGGCTGTTCTCCCCCATATACCCGCGAAGCTCAGGGTTGAGGACAGTGATGACGATCCCATCGGTTGGGTAGAGTTCGCTCGCTTGCAGGCTTGTTTCGATGTCGGCGACCTGATCTGCCCAGTCTGTACCGTGAAGGACAATGGACTGCGCTTTATCAAAAGATACAAAATGCACAGCCCCAGCATCCAGCGCTTGTTGGGCAAACGCTTTGACGTTATCCGCCGACAGAATGCCGGCGACAACATTGCGAGCGACATCTTCTTCAACTCCGACCGACGCGGCGTAGCTTTTGAGCATCACGATCTCACCGATCGTATCTATCTCATCGGTCAAGACCCTAATACCGTTGTTGATACTACTCGTGATGTCATTCCCAACGAGACCATCGCCACGGGTCGCCCAAACGCCTTTCTCGCGCTTGGCGGCGATACCATCGAGCTTGGACACGAGCTTGAAGTTCAACGCTTCAGGGGCAATCCCAAGATCATCAGCCGCATTTACTACACGGGCGATGAACTTATTGATTTCGGCCGTGGTGTATACTTTTTCAAGACTCAACATGGGTTTAGAGTGAACCACTTTGCCGCTGCCATAATCAGGCTCAGGCTCAATCTCTAAGAGGACTTCGTTGTCTGGGTCTATTGCGCTTAAATGCTTGTGGGCGGCATCATAGAGCGCGTCTGAGGGGGCTTCACCGCCCATGCGGTAAGCATGGTTGGATTGTTTAAGCCAGGCGGCCAAGTCGCTTACCGAGCATTGCTCAATATCCGACTGGCTGGTAATTGAAAGTAAGGTCATCTGATTTCTCCAAATAGTTGCTGGTTAAGGGCTAGAGGCGTTGAAGTGCCTCTAGTGCCTAAGCATTATTTGGTCGAAACCGAGATCGAGTTAGATGTAGCGTAAAATTATTAGAATGCGTTGAAATTTTTCGCTGGGCGTTCTTGTTGGTTGCTAAAAGGCACACAAAAAATTGTTAATGCAGCCCATGTGATGCTCTACGGCAGTAATTTGCCCTTTTCTGCCACTCGAATATTGCAATAACGCTCGCATTTGCGGCTGGTTTGGAGCGCAGCGGAAAACCAGTCCGGCAACATGCGCTTGTTAGAGTTTTTCACTACCGACCCTCTCACCCCATAATTCATTGAGCTTACCCTGTTCAGATTCATATACTTTTTGTGGAATAAGAGGTGTGTTTGAGGTTACTACGTTATATTCAGCGAAAATCGAAAGAATGCTAGATTGTTCATACCCAATATTATTTAACCGTTGATCGATACTTTGCAATTTGTTGCTAGCAGACGAAAAGCTAATGGCATTTCCAATTGAGCTCCAAAGTGGGAAAAATGTTAAAAATAGCAGTGATAGCCTAGGTACTGAATAATTATCATCCGAGCCAATCAGTGTAAGGCCAGTTATTGCCAGAATAATTATTAGTATCGCAACAAAGACTGTAAAATGGACCGCTCTTTTTTGACAGCTTTGATATAGGTGCTGTGACCAAAAGCAGCTTTCTTGAATAATATCTACCAATCTCTTTTCGGGTTCTGGATTTTCTGTTGCATAGTAAGCCTGATTTACAAATTTTTCAGCCTTCGAGTAATCTCGCTTATTTACCTTACTTTTCAAGTACGCAATATCAACTTCCATTTTTGATCCGAAAGCTTGCTGAAGGATGTTTAGCCTTAATATTTCTTGCCCCAACGATTTTTCTCTTTCAATAAAAAGCGACAAAAACCAAGAAAACAACTCACTAAGTAATGCAACAACAGCCAATACATATAGCCAGTGCCCATCTAAAAAAATTGATAAAGCCGCGCAAATAAAAGTTAATACATGAAGAGTATTTTTATATATTGATTTATTTTTAGCACTATCTAATACAGCGCTAGATAAACTCTGCAAACTAGCCATATGATGGAAACCTCTCCCTGAACAACTTACCAAAACCTTCGATAGCGTTTTTATCTCTATTGTTATACGAATCAGACCAAGCATTCCTGCTATTTCCTAGGGCTGTTTCTATTCTTTGCTTTGCCTCTTGACGATCTGAATAGCTAAGGTAATCATCAACATACCCTCCCAACCCGGACGGCGAAGGAATTCTGTACTGAATCTTTTCATGCATATGCTCAAAGAACTTGTACGTATGCCAAGCATAGTCGTCGTAAAACTCTTCATAACTCAAGGCCATTGCTTCGATATGAAAAGACGATAGATAGGAAGAGTGTTTGCGGTTCCACTCTTTTATCATTTTCACCAAGTTAACTCTGTAGCTAGACATTGTTTTCATATTTTGAATGTGAACCTTTGGCCTCGTTTCGATCCATGTGTTGTCATTCATGTTAGGAATTTTGTAGCAATACAGCGCCCCATTATCATCTGTAACTTTATAAGCTGGAACAATGTCAACATTTGGCCAGGTTTTGAAAAAGAGAGTTACAGCTTGTCCATTCTTTTTGGCCATGCGTGTATTGTATTCGCTTAGCTTATCCCGTACAGCTTGAAGCACCTCCGTCGGAGATTTACCTTCAACATGCTTTCCAAAATGTAAAACCAACATAACATCTGCGTCAGCGTGCCCCTTAAGAGATGTTCCACTTACTAGAGAACCAAGAGGAAAGGCTTCTGTTATCGTAAAATCTTTATCTAGCAAATTTACAATCGATTGAGATCGACTGCTAGCAGTCTCAGACTGGTTGCCTGACACTGAAACATTCTCAATAAATTTGTCAAAAGACACAGGAACGGTGTATGGCAATGCTCAGTCCTCTTGAACTCTAACAGTTTTATTATCCGACATTTATGTCGGGATATTTGAAATATTCAGACACCCTAAGTAAGCATTCTTTGTAACCGTCCAGTGTCCGATTTGAGTATGCAGCAGCCGGTCGTTTGGCGCAAATTTGGATAGTTCCAACTATCCAGCATGTTCCCCAAACTGGATACTTCATGCCAAACGTCGTGTTTTGATTTTAAGGTCTTGCAGCGCTTCACGCGGGCGAGCAACTCTGAGCGGGCGGCCACTTACCAGAACAGCCGCTGCCAACAAAGCTTAAAGTGGTTTTCTCGTATGTGTAAATTCAACACGATCCAAATGCGCTTTCATTACAACCAGAATAGGTACGCAGATCTAGTGTTAAAACGCACCAAACCTGAGCACCTGTTCTAGTGTAAAAAATGATACTCTGCAGTGAGTATCGTTAAGACGCGGCAAGTTCTGCAATTCTTAGCTAGTTTTCTGCTTAAACGATCCATAAGGGCTTAGCGTCCCGAATAACCGTAAGCGGCTGAATCCAAAGACTCACCATCCTCGTCAGCTTCGACCATATTAAATTTAGCGACGAGTCTTTCAATATCGTTCCTAAGCCCCACCCACGTTTTAAACGACTTAAACTCACCATTAAACACGCGTCTAAACTCGCCGCCCCAGCCTGGGACATTAGGGTCTCGCCAGACCTCTAAAGCGCGCAGATCATCACTAATCCAAAAGCGCCTTTCATTGGCTTTTAATATTGCTATGTTCATTTGGATACCCTCCAATCTTAGGTAGGTCGGAGGCACTATTGCCTCGAACTACCGCATTATCGAGGCTCTTCCTTGAACAAGTGAGCGACAGCACAAATCTGTTGATCGCGTCCTTGGCTTAGCTTTCTGACTTTAGCGTACTTTTGTGCTGAGGCTCACGCTGGATCCGCCACTACTCAACAATAGACTTTTAACACTATTGAGGAGAAGTGACATGTTAGTACAAGATGAACAAGGCCTATATCGAACTGAACGCCCGCTGTCTAAAGCAGAGCTTCTGAGTTTTGCGCGCTCGATCGCAGTTCAAGATGCGCACGGCGCCGTTGTGACCTCCCCAGACGCCGCGAAGGCCTTAGTTAAGGACTTTACTATGGGTTTGGAACACGAAGTGTTTGGCGTTGCTTGGCTTAATAGCAAGCACGTTGTGAGCAAGATCGAAATCCTTTTTCGAGGATCTATTGATCACACAAGCGTGCAACCGCGCGAAGTTCTAAAGGAAGCCATGTACAACAACGCCGCGGCCTGCGTGATTTTTCATAATCACGCTTCGTCAGGCGATCCAACGCCATCATTGGCAGACGAACAAATCACTAGAACACTGATTGACACCCTAGCCATTGTGAATGTCCGTCTTTTAGATCACATCGTGATCGGTCATAAAGACACTGTTTCACTGGCTGAAACAGGAGTGATTTAGTTTGTTCAAGGCAACCATACCGATTCAAGGTATGGTTGCCGGAATGATGACCGTGTTAATAATGTCCGTTGCGAGTTCCGATTGACCACCCGGAGAAATTCGATGTTTTTGTTCTAGTACCAGTTGCTGACGTAGAATCTCGGATTCGCTGTCTCTGTCTACAATCACAACCAATGCTTGGGAGTCAGCGTCTGGCGGATCGGCCACCACGGTGGGAACATCAAGGGATATTTCGTAGGTATGATTTTTCTCGAACAACCACTCTGTCTTAATCGTGTTTTCCTTCACGTATGTGTATTCACCAGAGCTTTGCGTGGCGGTAATATCAAGTTCAACCTCACGAAGACCAGTCGCGACAAGAGCCTTACGGCCAGGTTGTTTCACTTTCCACGTCTTGCTTTTGAAGATTGGGTCAGGAAATTCACCCAACTCAACCACTCGCCTTGCGTCCACCTTGACCCAAGCATATGGGTAGTAAATTTCACCTTCTACCACTCTCACTGGTTTAACGATCAACTTCGCCGTGTCACCAGATGTGGGGTCTATGTGCCAGCTATTGCAACCAGACAAGGCCATTAGCGCAATGAAAACGACAACGAATCTAAGCATATTTTTAACCCGATGTTTTTTAGACAACCATTTTAAGCACAAACGACCACGTGACGTGCCCTTAGATTAAATATTTCGCCTAGGAATGTGCAATAAACTTAGACTCTATCAGTGGGCTGATTGACCGTCTAGGTACACTTATACACTCCAGGTGAGCTGCCGTCACGGTCTAGAAAAGGTTGTGATGGGGGTCTACATGCAACAAATCTAATGGGTACAATACTGCTTTCAGCCGCTCCCGGTGCAAGTTGAACGATGTTGAGAGTAAGCCCAGCTATCCCAAACCCGAAATTGACAGCGAAATCGCACGTGTTCGTGTAATCGGTGGAAGTAATAGGGGCAATCCCATTGCCGGGACTGACCGTGCGCTGAACCGCCACGATACAAAAAGTCACATCATTATTCGCCCCTTGACCCGCTCCATCTGATGAGCCGCCACCGCCACAGCTAGCAAGAAAAACAACGAGAAGAATTATTGAAATAGCGCGAAGAAACATGAGACAGCTCCATCTAAGGGTTTGTTGAATCGAATGATACTTGCTTGCATGAGCAAAGTTAAGCGAGATGTGGAACGCATACACGGTGAGAGCAATTTACATTCCAAAGTAGCTCTGATGAGCCGTACAGGTCGGCTGCGTGCGGCTTGCCACGTTGGTAATGGCGCTGGCCAAAGAATCAACCAAGCCCAAAGGCACCTCTCGAATCACACCAGCGTCTCGAAACCACTCAAGCATGTCAATAATGTCTCGGCGATCAGGTCGAGTGCTTTGTATACCGTCATACTCTTTTTCATCCGTCATGACTGTGCAACCGTAGTCCCAACGCTCTCCATTGTCATTGTGCCAAAATGAGTACAGTTGAAACGAGACCCCTTCTATTTCGATGAAGGCAGAGTAATCACCCAAATTGTCTCGCGTAAACTCTATTCCTTGCGCGTTATCGCTCATTGTTATTACCCCCGATTCGATCATAAAGTACGGTTACCCACGCGACAGGCTCACAACACCACTCCCCGTTGAGTTGCTGCACTGGTTGCCGCTGGTAACGTATGTTCCACTTAAGGTATTGCCAGCATTGGATTGTGTCAGCTGGATATTGATGCTGCCATCCGTCGTGCTACTGCCAGAGCGGCTCGTTGTTGATTGGTCTGCATTGATCGTGATTGAAAACCCCGCAATCGCCGAGTCGGTAATCACCGCGTTCACCAGACAGTTTTCGCGCTCAGAATCAAAAAGGATATTGCCCGTCACGCTCGTTCCATCGATGTTCTCGGCGATATTCAGCACCATTGTTCCCGATTGAGTGCCGGGCGTATTATCGAAAGAGCCGGTATAGACGCCTGAGAAGCTCGAGGGTGTGGCCGATACGGTCGTACCACTGCTACAGCCCGATAGAAACGCCGAAAGCGTAAGGATAAGGATGAGATGGTTTTTCATGTGCGTTGTGTTGTTGTGTTGGTGTAATGGATGAGTATTAAATCTAAAACTTCGGCATAGAATTAAACAATCAAGCGCAAAAGACTAGGGTTAAAACAAGGCCAAAGTTTCTCAACGGCAGACGCCTTAAATGACAAAATTAGGTCGCTATTTTGCGTTGAGGTTATCGTCTTTTTCGCAGAGGCCTAAGACTGCACCTATAACCCACTCAGTTTAGGTGCCGTATGTCACATGTAAGAGATAATGTCGTTCCGTTCCAGCACTATCGTGGTTCATCACAACTCGTCTGGCCGTTTGATGACCTGATCGTTGATAGCTTTTGTGGTGGCGGTGGTGCCAGCACTGGGATAGAGATGGCGCTTGGTCGACAAGTCGACTACGCCATCAACCACAATCCAGATGCGATCAGCATGCACGAGGTGAACCACCCGCGAACCAAACATTTCAATGAATCGGTTTGGGACATAAATCCTAAGGATATTGCGGCTGGACAACAGGTTAGCTTGGCGTGGTTTAGCCCTGATTGCACACATCATAGTAAGGCCAAAGGTGGCAAGCCCGTTAAGAAGTCGATACGGGGGCTGGCTTGGGTTGTGCTTAAATGGGCCGTCCATGTGAAGCCGTTAAAAATCATGATGGAAAACGTGGAGGAAATGTTGACTTGGTGCAATGTGGATGCCAACGGAAAGCCCATTGGCAGTGAGAAAGGCGACACCTTCAAACGGTTTGTTCGAAAACTCGAAAAATGCGGCTACGCTGTAGAGTACCGCGTCTTGCGTTGTAGCGACTACGGCGTACCCACAAGCCGTAAGCGGTTGTTTTTGATCGCTCGCTGCGATGGTCTACCCATTGTGTGGCCAAAGCCCACACACGGCGCGCCAGGCAGTGGATTAAAGCCATTTATTCCCGCCAGCTCAATCATCGACTGGTCTTTAGAGTGCCCGAGCATCTTTACGCGTAAACGCCCCCTGGCGGACAAAACTCTGCTTAGAATCGCAAAAGGTTTGGACAAGTATGTCATCAACAGCGCTCATCCCTTCATTGTGCCTAACACAAGAACTCTGCATTGGGTAAAGGATCTTCCTGATCAGGATCTCGTCACGGCCTTCATTGGTCGACATAAGTTCATGAACGAAGGACAGGACATCCAACTCCCCTTGCCCACCATCACGTCAGGGTGTGGGAGCAAACGCCCAGCCGGCGCCGCTCACTCGTTGGCTCTACATACCAGCCATTTAGTAAAATTCAGAGGAACTGAGTTCGCAGCGGACATCACGCGCCCGCTGCCAACCGTAACAGCGGGTGGCAATCATATCGGCGAGGTCCGAGCGTTTCTTCTAAAGTACTACGGCAGTAAAAAGGATGGGTGCGATCTGAATAATCCTTTGGATACGGTAACGACACGTGAGCGATTTGGGCTTGTGGTGGTTAAGGGTGAGTTATACCAAATACGCGACATCGGGATGCGCATGTTGCAACCACATGAGCTCTATCGCGCGCACGGATTTCCAGCGGACTACCAGATCCAGTTCGATAAATCGGGGAACCCCTTCCCTAAATCTAAGCAAGTGGCCATGGTTGGCAATTCGGTTCCGCCTTTAATGGTTAAGTGCCTAGTTGAGGCGAATTCACAAGATCGAAGCGCAGAGGAAAGTATGCGAAACACTCGCAGTTTACTAAGACATCGATAAGGTGTAAGCCAATCGTCGATTCTTCTCAATAGAGACTGAACGGCTTGCGTTTAACGTTGCTAACCGGTGGTTTAATCCAATTTGCGCTGCGGGCTACGCTAAATCGGAGCTTCTCCAATAATTGAATTTCAACGAATTATTGGAGAAATACGATGAATGACACAAGCTATGTAAAAGTAATGAGTTCAAAGACGGATGCTGAGCCGTTTTTAAGCGAGAACTTCTGGGCCACGCCTTTAGGGGAAGATCGCTATACCATCGAAAACATCCCATTGCTTAGCTATCAGCTTAACTACAAAGATGTCGTCTATGCGCCACTCAACGAGGATGGTAGGCCGCAGATCAAACAAATCGTAAAGCGGAGTGGGAATCGAACCGTAACATGCGGTTACGCGGAGGATTGTGATCAAACTCTGAAGGATCAAGCCTTACAGCTTATTCAAGATTCAAAGTATGGGGCTGAAGGCGGTTTTGGTTCTTTGCTCGCAATCTCGTTTGAACCAACAGTGACGGATGAGGAGATCGAGAGTTTGCTTGTGAAGCTGGAAGACTTGCGTCACGAAGTGTTCGGATTCAATCACCATGGTGATGAGCCGTATGAGTGACATTAGACTTGTGTAGAGCGATTACTTGATAGCTAGCGTATCCCAATGAGCCGTATAGGAAACTTGGGGCTTCCCAATGCAGCTACGGGATACGGCTCACAATTTTGAGAGCGGACTCGCTCAGGATCTCGATTTCATCTGCGTGCACATCACCCCAATAGGCGACAGAAAACACCATGTCATTGGCGGAGTTGGAGAGCAATCGACCTAAATCACTGGTTCCCCTGTGAATCGACGCATTTGGATCCTCAAGCTCAACCTCATACTTCAAGCCAGTCGTCGTCTTTCCATACTTATTAACATAATGCTCGAGATCCGCTTGGGTCTCACAGACGAACACCGACTTTAGCCGAGATGGTTTATTAGGAAAATGGAGAGCACGTACCTGTTCTAATATCATTTCGCGAGAATGATGCTTGTGGTTTTTGTTCGAGACTAGTCGACCCCAGTTGCCAGGCTCAACAATGCTACCAGCCCGCAGTTGGACTGAGCATTCCCAATAATAG
>CAYGNS010000046.1:7174-9627 GCA_964351295.1 uncultured Gammaproteobacteria bacterium | reverse complement strand
TTGCATAGGCATCCTCAAATTCAGGAATGCTTTCGTCTTTTGCGTTCTCACTGTTAAAGAAGGCCACCGCAGGGCTCTGCGGCACGGCCTCCATTGCTGAAACGAGAGACGAGTACCATATCAAGACAAACAGCAGCGTCAAAAAAGAGAATGTTAAACGCAACGACAGCACGTCAAAGCATTGGTCGATTGTGCGTCGTCTTAGTACCCTTATATTCACGTTTAACTCCTAGTTTGACAGACCAATATAAAATGCGCCCCACCCGCGGAGCAACTAACGTGATGGATTGTCTCGTGCGCTAATGAAAACGTTGTTACTGAGCTAAATGGGGTAGATAGTATGCCCACCATCCATGACAAGCGTGTGGCCTGTCATGTAGTCGCTGTATTTAGAAGCCATAAACACTGCCACACCCTCCATATCCTCTAGGCACCCCACGCGCCCTAAACAGGCACGTCGTTTTGCGCCGTCTTTAAATGCTTGTGGTGTGTTGACTGTCAAATCAGATTCTATGTAACCTGGCAGCAAAGCGTTAGCGGTGATTCCTTGTTGTCCCACTTCTACGGCTAATGATCTAGCCAAGCCAACAACTGCGGCCTTGGTTGTTGCGTAGCCAGCCTGAAAAGGAGTTCCCATCATTGCGGCGACTGAGGATGTCACAATGAGCTTACCGCCCTTTTTACGCTCGAGCATGTGGGCAATGGTTGGTCTAAACGTATTCACCACGCTTGTTAGATTTAGATCCACTACCGACGCCCAGTCTTCAGGACTGGTTTGGTGTAGTAGTCCACGAACTCCGGCGCCTCCCGCGTTAGCAAAGCATGAGTCTATATGCCCCACCTCTTTTAGTGTTTCAGCAAACACGCTCTGTACTTGATCGTTGTTGGTGACATCACAGACGAACGCTTTGGCAGCCGGTCCAAGCTCTTTAACGGCAGCCGCATTCTTTTCTCGATTGCGCCCCCAAATGGCTACGCGTGCACCTGAACGGATAAGGCCCTTGGCAAACGACAATCCAATACCACCGTTTCCACCTGTAATAAGGGCAACATGATTGTTGAGTTCAAACATTTTTTTCTCCAATGTGAATGATCGCTCGAAACTATACTGACGTATATTACAATAAAGATAAAAAAGAAGCGACAGGAGATCAAAATGCTAAGTAAATATTAGTATATTCTGATTGTTATGGTGCTAATAGCGAAAATATAGTCGCCTTACCTGCTTGTATCTGAAATTAGTACAATTAATTATCACCAAAAATTACTGAGGTAAACCATTGTTTTTTCGTCGATTATGGGGGGTGTCATACACTTCTGCTAAATTATTGTTCGTTATTAGTGCAATTTTGTTGACCGAGCGCCAATTCTCTTATATTTTATTGACTAATATTATATTAATTAATAAAAGCAAGGGTAATCCAAAGCTTTAACCATCACTAAACACCAGAGGAGATATCATGTTTACAGTGTTCAAACATAGCCCTGCCTTCAAGCCAAAGAGCTTAGTAGTGGCTGCACTATTGACCAGCGTCGCTGGCACTGCTCTAGCGCAGAGCGACGATTTTGTTTTTGAAGAAATAATCGTAACTGCTCAGAAACGAGAGCAATCACTACAAGATGTGTCTATGTCTCTGTCGGCTTTCACCGCAGCTGATTTAGACAAGGCTGTTATTGAAGATCTTTCTGACTTGCAGTTCTCGGTACCAAACTTACTTTCTGATAATGCGCGCATCACAATTCGTGGTGTGGGTAATAATGCTATTGCGAGTACGGCTGAAGCCGGCTTGGGCTATCACATTAACGGCGCCTATGTGAATCGCCCCTTAACGCGTACGTCGGAATATTTTGATATTGAGCGTATCGAAGTACTGCGCGGACCACAGGGCACGTTGTACGGCCGTAACACTACGGCAGGCGTCATCAACGTAATCACTAAAAAGCCAACGGATACATTTGGCGGCCATTTAAATGTGGCTGTTGGTGATTACGACAGTTTAAAAGTTAAAGGGGCACTCAATATCCCAGTAAGTGAGAATGTTCGTCAACGGTTTGCAGGGTTGTTTTTTCAGCGTGACGGATACAACACAAATCTCTATACCGGTAATGATACCGATGGGCGTGGCAGCTATGAATTGCGCAGCAGTACGTCAATCGATATTGGAGAAAGCACCACAGCTGATTTGGTTATTTCATACGTTAACGAAGACAGTAACCGTGCCAACGAAACCAAAGGCACTTGTACCAAAGATCCTGTAACAGGTTGCTCGGCATTATCGGCCGGCTTTCAAACACCTGATGTTAGCCGTTCGATTTTCCAAGTGGTGAATGGCGTGTTCTTAGGTGGTGCTTTGTTTCCAGCCGGAGATTACTTTGCCAATGCGATCAATCCAGCCGATTTTCGGACAGTCAATCTTGATCAAGAGCCCACATTTGAAGCTGAGCAGCTGGGC
>CAYGNS010000046.1:0-7164 GCA_964351295.1 uncultured Gammaproteobacteria bacterium | reverse complement strand
ATCATCAATTGGATCGATATACGTTAACGTCATTGACCAGTTTCTTTGATACCGACACTGACGTATTTCAGGATTTTGATCGATTTGCATCGCCTGTGCGTATGAATTTTCCGGTAACGTATCGGGCAAATGCACGTGATGTGGTCACTACTGATCTCATTCAATCGGGTCGACGCGATATTGGGGAGTCAGACCAATTCACTCAAGAGTTTAGGATTGCGTCAGAGTACGATGGCAATTTCAATTTTTTACTAGGTGCGTTCTATATGGACGAGGAGTCGCGCAATCAAGTGTTGATCACGCACCCCACGTTGGCATTCTTTCAACAAGTAGCGGGTCTAACACGCGACTTTGAATGGTTCAATATTGAGAGTGACCCCATTTCAACCGAGTCATTTGCTCTATTTGGCGAAGGGTACTTTGCGCTGAGCGACCAGACTCGCCTCACCCTAGGCTTGCGCTATACCGATGATGAGAAAGCAATTCGCACACGTCAGCAGTTTATCGTTTTAACCAACCCTGAATGGGTGGAAGCAGGCGATGACTGGCAGGAACTTACAGGTAAGGTAACGGTTGAGCACGACCTTAATGACGACTCAATGGTGTTTGCCACTATCGCACGAGGTTACAAAGCTGGTGGTTTGAACCCTGGTGGCCCAGCGGGTGGTGAGCTTTTTGAACCTGAGTACATTAATCAATTTGAGATTGGTTCTAAAAATACGTTCATGGATGGCCGCTTACGTGCCAACTTTGGAGCGTTTTATTATGACTACACGGACCTGCAAATTGGTCAGGTGAGCGAAACATCGGCGGTTACCGTAAATGGTGACTCCACTGTGCTCGGCGCTGAAGCTGAATTCAACTTTTTGGTCAGCGATCGCGTAGAGCTTGATATGAGTATTGGTTGGCTAGACTTAGAGATCAACGATTTTCAATCAGCAGACGAAGGTGATCCAAACGGTATTGCGCCAGGTACAGTAGTTGCCTTAGATGCGAACGGTACCCCACGCTTTACCGGTGGCGGTTTGGTGATTAAAAACCTAGACGGAAACGTGTTACGCAATGCACCAGAGTTCTCTCTCAAATTGGGAGCTCAGTATACGAGTGACATGTTCAGTGGGTACGCATTTACGGCGCGCGTTGATCACTTTGTGCAAGACAATTACTTTGCCAATGAGTTTAATAAGCCGTCCGATCGGATTGATGGCTGGAATCAGACTGACTTTAGTTTCTTATTGCAGCCTGACGATGCAGATTGGTACGTTAAAGCCTACATGAAAAACGCGTTTGATAACGATGACGTGATTCGTCGCGGCCAAGATGGCCCGTTGGTGGGTCGTTTTAGAAGCGTGTCGGTGCTCGAACCGCGCACTGTAGGTGTTGAGGTCCACTTTCCGTTTCAATAAGGTTCCGTTTTAAAACGTTGCACAGTTTACCAGCGTCAGGCTAATCACTGGTGCCGGTATAATTGATCACCAATCTGTGGCCTCCTCCTAGGTGATCGTGGCTTGGTCGACATCTTATACTTGTAAGGTGTCGACCAGTCATAGTGCAGACCCAGTGTTAAGATATCTGAGAGTAACGGCTTGGCTTGCACTTCACTTTGTTCAAGCTGGGCCGCAGTCCCTAAACACCGTTTGGAGAGTATCAATGAAGATTTTTCTGAAACTTAGTTTGTTACTCTGTATTGTTTTCATGCAGACCCTCTACGGTTCAGATGACGGTCTTGGGGAATTAAATCAAGACTTAACTCCCGAGCAGCTCAATGGTCAACGTCTGTTCGACAGTTACTGTTCGGCTTGCCATGCCGGCGCCTTACCGGAAGCCCCGCAACGTGCAGCATTAAACTTATATACTCCTGAACGTATTGCCGATGCGCTTAATAGTGGCGTGATGAGCACGCAAGGTTTGTTGCTATCGGGTCAAGAAATAGAGGATGTGGCCTACTACTTAACGGGTAAACAAGTACATGAAGGTAAGCCTGAAAAGTCACTCACGTTGTGTGAATCAAAGCTCGAACCGTTAGATACAACGCCCCACCCATCGTGGACCAGTTGGGGAGGCTTGATCAACGACCGACATCAGGCGAATGAGACAAAGCTGACCCCTAAATCGGTTAAAAAATTGAGTTTAAAGTGGGCGTTTGGTTTTCCGGATACAACGCGAGCACGCTCACAACCTATTGTTACCTCGCAGGCTGTCTATGTGGGAAGCCAGTCAGGTAAAGTATATGCCTTAGAGCCAAGCACGGGATGTATCTACTGGGCCTTTGATGCTGATTCTGAGGTTCGAGGATCGCTACAGTTGATCAAGGATCGTGAAGGCACGGCAAAGCTAGTGTTTGGTGATTTTAAAGCGAATGTGTATGCCATCGACGCTATTACTGGCCAACGGCTTTGGAAAACGCGGGCACATGAGCACGCTCTAGCCACTATAACGGGATCGGTTAAAGCGGATACAGAGCGAGTATATGTACCGGTTTCATCATCTGAAGTTGTGCCTGCCGCTCACCCGAGCTACCCCTGCTGTACCTTTAGAGGCGCTCTAGTTGCGGTGGATCTTGCGTCAGGAGAAATCCTTTGGCAGGCATTTACTACCGACAAGCCTAAGATCATGGGCAAAAACAGCGCAGGGGTCGATCAGTTTGGACCTTCAGGGGCACCAATTTGGTCGAGCCCCACAATCGATGTAAAACGTGGTTTGATCTATGCCACTACTGGACAAAATTACTCCTCACCCGCTACGGGTACAAGTGATGCAGTACTCGCAATCGATGCAAAAACGGGTGAAGTTAAATGGGTGTCGCAAGTTTTAGCGGGAGACGCTTGGAATGGCGCTTGTGGGCGTAAAACGGCGAACTGTCCAGAAGAAAATGGTCCAGATTTTGACCTAGGAGCATCGGCTATTTTGATCACTACGGAGAGTGGCAAAGAACGCCTGTTGGTTGGTCAAAAATCAGGGTTAGTATTTGCCATGGACCCGAATCAAGCAGGTAAGATTCTGTGGCAACAGCGGGTAGGAAAGGGCGGCACCATGGGCGGAGTTCATTGGGGGATGAGTACGGACAAAAAATCATTATTTGTAGGGGTGTCCGATTTGCCCACCAATAACCCTAATGTAGTCGGTGATCCGCACCCCGGAGTGCACGCTTTAGATCCCGACACTGGTGAGTTTATCTGGCGTACTGAGTTACCCAACGTCTGCCCTAAGGATATAAAGTTCTATTGCTTTCCTGGTGTTTCGGCTGCCATAAGTAGTTCGCCGGGGTTGGTCTTTGCGGGCGGTCTCGATGGCATGTTACGCGCCTTATCAGCCGAGTCAGGCGAGATACTCTGGGAGTATTCTACGTTCCGCGAATACAACACGGTAAACGGTGTTAAAGGGTTTGGTGGTGCTATTGAAGCGGATGGTCCAGTAGTGGTAAATGGCACAGTATACGTTAGCTCCGGCTACGATAAATGGGGCGAAATGCCTGGCAATGTGTTGCTTGTGTTTTCGTTGGATGGCGAGTGAACTTTTAGAATAGGTAGTGAAGATGAAGAACAAAAAAATAGTCATGAGTATGTTGAGTCTTGCTCTTGGAATGCTGGTCAGTTTGACATTGCGTGCCGAAGTAGAAGCGCAAGTAATCAACATAGACATTGACGAATCGGCTAAAGTGACCGACAGCGCCTATTCTGTGTTGGGGATCAATCATATAGGTCTGTCGGTTAAAGACTTGGACGCAATGCTAGGATTTTATCGTCAAGCTACGGGCTTTGAGCTTGTTTCACGAGAGCAAGTGGCCAACAATGACGCTGCAGATACGCTGTATGGTCACAAGGGCCTTGTGTACGAACGAGCGGTTATCAAAGCGCCAAATATGATGTTTGAACTCATCGAGTTTACGCACAATCACGATGCTGTAATCAATGATATGCCTGCGCAAGGGCCCGGTATGACGCATACGTGCTTTCAATCTCCGGAAGCAGATCCTGGCTACACCAAATTTATGCAGGCGGGTGCCAAACCACTGAGCCGTGGCGATGGTCCTGTTGACTTGGGTGGGTATGGTGTCACATACGCTTATGCCCATGACCCTGAAGGTAATATGTTTGAAATGGAACAGCTTGACGGTGAAATCTTATCGCGCGCAGGTTACGACAGTACGTGGCAAGAAGACGGTGAAAGACTGTGGATGTCGCAAGTAGGAATAGCGACCCACAATATTGAGCGACTCATGAAGTATTACCAGTCCATATTGGGGTTCAAGCCCTATAGAGTTAGAGAAGTCGGGAATAATCCTAGGATTGACGCCATAGCCAATATAGACGATCTGCATTTAATCGGTGGTTGGTTTAAGATGAACCACACATCAAAAGTAATGGAGTTTTGGCAGTATCTGAATCCAGCAACGCCAGTCCTTGAAGGACCACGAAAAGTAACCGATTTGGGCTACTCTTTCTCGATCGAGGTGGGTGATTTGGAGTCAGAATATAACCGTTTGAAGCAACTTGGCGTAGCCTTTGTGAGCGAGCCAGTAGAGCTCAGTGGCTATTTGCAAGTGTATGCTAATGATATCGATGGCAACGTTTTTGCATTGCGCCAAGCAATCGACCCTACGTCACTATACTCGGTGAGACAATTCGACCTAACAGGCGTTGCACACTAGTTTCATGCAACCTCTAAACTCTAGGGTTAAGTTCTGGGGCGAGGTTTATGACCAAGCAGGGAGTTGAGTCTAACGCTAGCGTGTTAGCTTTTTGAAAGCCGCGTCGTAGCGTTTTTGGATCGCATCAATACTCCCCAAAATCATCGTTACGGTGATGTCTTCGATCGTTTGCAAGTCGATTTCATGATGAGTAATGTAATGCCCAGCCGCGGCAGGCAAACCATAGGAAATATCCACGGCTGGGATTGCGATTTCTTTATCAATGCCAAAATTTTTGACCAAAATATCCGCCAAAAATTCCACTGCGGTTTCTCGACTATATTCGGTTGGATCACCCGAGTTGGCTACAGTTGGCTCTACTGCCAAGCGTTCTATCAGTAGGCCGCGTTCCTCAATGTATGTTAAATAAACATGGGTTACGCTGCGCACGAGTTGCTCTAAGGTTTGCGCGGATTTAGTTGCTTCAAACTGCAGTTTTCTTAAGTGCCTATACTCACGTGTTAATAGCGTTCGCAGTAATTCGGTCAAATTAGGGAAGTAGTTATAGACCAAAGCCTTACTGATGCCGGCTTCCTTGCCTAAACGTTCCATGGTTAAAACCGATACACCCTCTTCTGAAACGATCCGAGCAGCATGGTCCAATATCATGGATACACGGGCATCAGGGCTCAGTCTAATGCGGGTTTTCTTTTCTGCTTTAGTTTGGCTCATACGTTCTTTAGCAACCTTCTTTGATCATGAGTACGGACTCTCGCAATCGCACCATTGTACCGCGCATTGTGTTATCGACACAGAGGCAGACGGTGTTTAACGGATCACCAAGTGTCTATACAAACCAACGCCAGCAACCACGATATACTCTATTCTTCACCTGATTTGAGTAACGGTAAGTTGATGAGTAAACCCGTGCCAGCGGCCACGCTCTGTTTGCTAAGAGCATCCAGAGATGGTTTTGAAGTATTTTTGATGCGACGCCGCAAGGGAGGCACGTTTTCAGGGTTACACGTGTTCCCAGGGGGCGTAGTTGATTCCGCTGATAACCAGCTATCCCACGTAGCACCCATACCCCAAGCGTTAGCCATGCGTGATCGCTCTCGATTCCTTCATAGAGAATCTGTGACTGGTTTTTGGGTAGCTGCGATTCGAGAAACATTTGAAGAATCGGGCGTGTTGTTAGCCTACGATCGGGACCAGCGATTTTTAGCGGGAGAGCCTAACGTCTTTGCTTTTGAGCGCCTTGCATTGAATAACAAGAGTTTGGACTTTAATGATTTTGTTGCAAACAACGGCTTAACATTGGCAACAGACCGGTTGTCATATATGAGTCGTAAGGTAACTCCCACCTACGTACCGAGACGCTTTGATACTCATTTTTTTGTTGCTGAAGTACCTCCATCAACTGATGGCTCACCGTGTACTTTTGAATTAGAGTCGGGCTTTTGGATTACGCCTGAGCAAGCCCTGCGACGATCTACCGACGATATTCAAATGGTTCGCCCAACACTTAAAACGCTCGAAGCTTTGCGAGCATTTTCACGACCGCAAGCCGTTGTTGATTTTTATCTTGCACGATGGAGCGGTCTTGCTACCACCTTTAGCCATAAGCTCCGTTGCTCATGGTTGGAGCAGGCAAGGCAAAGAGAGAGGAGGTTACGCGTATTCGAATCGTGTTTCCTTTATGCTGCGCTTGCTCTTTGTGGGGATGAAATAGTGACTCAGCGAGGGGTGAAACGGTGAAGATATTGAGACCACTGGAGATACGGTTTTGAGTAATAATTACATTTTTAAGGTTCTTAAACATTACATAATTAAAGCACCTTAAATACCATTTTACTATAGATTAAAAATCTATAACGTATTGATATATATGTATTTTAAAGTAATTTATTTGTCATTTAGGGTGAATTTGCGTTACAGATAAATTTTGTTTTCATAATGCTTCGGTGCTGGTCGGCCGGCCCCTGGATGGCCAGCCCGTATCAAGTCCACCCATAGCCACTAGTTCTAGAGCATCACGATTAGATCACTGTGGCAATCCGAGCTCTGCAAGCTTTGCGTCGAGTGGTTGATGGTTCCAAAACTGTTTCACTTCGTCATCGAGCCCTGTCATTTCATAGCGAATAAGCGCGAACGGAATTGCTCCTGCGGCCATTACTTGGTCGTGAAATTCAGCCAGTACAAAGTCATCGCGTAGTTGTTGTTTGCGGTCCGCTAAAAGTTTGTACATCTGGAAGCTGCCCACGGTGTAGCCAAGGCCGTAGCCTGGCGGTCTGCGCAAATAGATTTCGGCATCAACGCGAGCCACATTGGCGTCCAACCAAGGAGTTTTAGAGCGCCAGAAAGTAACCACATCTGGGATCGTAATTTCGTTGCGTTGTAATCGCACATCCCCAAGCGTTCGCGCTGCGCGAAAAATGCCAAAGTTATAAATCAATTCGCGAGTGCGTGGACGGTCCTCGTAAAAGCCAAGTTGCAAGGGGGCTTCTTCTAGATAAAGAGCCCAGCCTTCCATC
>CAYGNS010000045.1:6995-9786 GCA_964351295.1 uncultured Gammaproteobacteria bacterium | reverse complement strand
AGTATGCCTGCAAGACTAAAGGAGCTGGCATCAGAGTCAATTGTGCCAATCGGGTTTGTAGAAAACCTAGAAGACTTGCTGGAGTCTGTCCGCATCATGGTCGCGCCTTTGCGTTATGGAGCGGGCATCAAAGGTAAAGTCATTAGCTCTATGTGCTACGGAGTACCCCAAGTTGATTCTCAAATGGCCGCCGAGGGTATGCCATTAGCGCATGGTGCAGATTTATTAATCGCTAAGAGTGACGAGGAATTTGTTGCGCATATGTGTGAGCTCTATACCAACGAAACCCTATGGAAGCAAATCTCAAAACACGCGTTGAACACCGTGGAGCGCAATTTTGCGTCGGTCAAGATCCAGCAAAAATTGTATGATGTATTCAACTCTCTCGTGAGATCACAATGACGAACAAGCCGTCACACCAAGACAAGCTTCGTGAGGAACTCGAAACATTTTCACGTACCGCTAACGTACATGCATTGCCAGAGATTCATCAGTATTGGTTAGACACTTACATAGCCCCAATGATGAAAGACCTCGGCATTAGCTCTCACTTAGATTTTTACTGCACTAATATAGAAGCATCTTTTACTGATGACCACGCCAGCAACCATGTGATTAGTCTAGGTGCAGGAGACTGTGAGGTCGAAGCGCAAATTGTTGAAGAACTCATTAGTCGCGGTCACCAAAATTTTAGATTTACTTGTCTCGAACTCAATGAGTCAGTGATAGAGCGCGGACGTGCTAGAGCTAAGGAGTCTGGGCTCGAACAACACATGACTTTTGCCGTTGCAAATATCAATGACTGGCAAGAAGCTAGTTCGTACTCAAGTGTTATTGCGCACCATTCGCTGCATCATTTCGTAGAGCTCGAGCGAATTTTTGATCAAGTAAAAGCAGCACTCAAACCAAATGGAAAATTTATCACCATTGACATGATAGGTCGTAATGGGCACTTGCGCTGGCCAAAATCTTTGCAGTTGGTACAGCAATATTGGCATGAACTACCATTATCGTATCGGTTCAATTTACAACTACAGCGATATGAAGAAATGTTTTCAGATTGGGACTGCTCTACCGAAGGATTTGAGGGTATTCGTAGTCAAGACATATTGCCGCTGCTTTTAGAACGCTTTTATTTTGAGCAGTTTGTAGCATTTGGTGATGTCGTAATGCCATTTGTAGATCGCTCATTTGGCCACCATTTTGACCTCACCACCCAATGGGACAGAGAGTTCATTGGTCGGCTTCATCACCTAGATGAAAATGGCTTCAAGTCTAAAGAACTCACGCCCAATATAATGTTTGCTTGTATGTCGCCCACAGAGTCGAGTAAACGCGAATACGCGCGCGGACTTGCACCTGAGCACTGCGTTAGACACCCATAATGATAAACCCCAATCATGTGTACCTAACCTGCCTAAGCTCCCGCGACGAGTATTATGCCCACGCCCGCGAAAACGCAGAGCAGTACGAGGCCAGAAGGAATGTCCTTGATCAAATCGTGTCGGCCAAACCAACGTCGTCGATGAAAAACAGACAGTGCTGGTCGGTAGACGGTTACTCATATGCTGGATTGTGTAGCACCCTATTTGATGCCTGTCTTGAGCACGGCTCAAGTAACATCAACTGGCGCGAATCGCTCGTTTGCCAAGCCACACAAACTAACAATCGACAACGTGCTGCACTGCATTTTTTTGACCTTAAATGTAGCCCCACGATTACCGATTTGATTTATGTATCCGAGCAATTAACCCCTTTTTACAGAGCTTTAAAAAAGCGCTACCCCAACACGATTGGCAGTGAATTCCTAGCCGAAAATATGAACAGCGGGTCCATTAACCGAGATGGGATTAGACACGAAGACTTTACTCAGCTGTCGTTCGACAACGAGAGTGTCGATCATATAATTTCATTGGATTGCCTTGAGCACATACCCGATTATTTGCAAGGGTTTAGAGAAGCCGCGAGGGTTCTACGCTCAGGGGGCAACTTGGTCGCCACTTTTCCATTTGATGTTAACAGCGTCGATAATCTTATTCGCGCTGAAGTCGATGAAAACGGCAAGATCATCCATCACTTACCGCCCGAATATCATGGCGACCCAGTCAAAGAAGAGGGTATTTTATGCTACCAAGTTTTAGGATGGCACGTTCTAGAGCAATTAATAGATACTGGTTTTAGCCGTGCAAACCTTTATTTGATGTGGTCTCGTAAGTATGGATATCTTGGACCGGATCAAGTGCTTATTCTCGGTCAAAAGTGATCAACCAATACCGCGCACCCACCAGCCGCGATACCTCAGGATAATGCCACAATGACGACGTTCACGAAGCCTACCACTCACGAGGAATTTTTAGAGTGGGCGTTTGAAGCTCTGCTCAAGCGGCCACCATCGGCGGCTGAGTTTGAATCATTAATTACCGCGCTGCACACCCAGTCTATGAGCCAACTTGACGTGTTGAGCTTAATTATTAACGGTAGCGAATATCGCCAATTTAATGCGCATCGTGAGTTTGTGCCGGCAGGACATTTTTACTCAGCGGTTCCTTCAATGGCTGATCGCCAGCGCGTTTTAGCAACAGAGGATTCCACCGTTGCGCCAATGGGCATCGATTTAAACCATGCCGCACAGCTTTCACTACTCAAATCGTTTGCCTCTTTGTATGACGAGAGCCCGATACCTGAACAGCCAACTTCCGCGTATCGCTATCATGCAAATAACCCTGCGTTTTCTTGGCATGATGCTTTTGTGTTGCACGCCATGATCAAGCATTTTAAGCCTCAATCGATA
>CAYGNS010000045.1:0-6985 GCA_964351295.1 uncultured Gammaproteobacteria bacterium | reverse complement strand
AATTGGCTCAGGGTTTTCGTCTGCCATGACACTCGACACGGTGGATAGCATCGAGGGCTACAGCCCCTCAGTTACTTTTATTGAGCCGTTTCCAGACACTCTATACTCAATTCTACGAAGCAAAGATCACCAAGCGTGTGCAGTACTAGAGACTCCTGTGCAAGATGTGTCCTTGGATTTGTTCAGCAGTCTTAAAGCGAACGATTTACTTTTTATCGATTCAACACACGTAAGCAAGCTCGGTAGCGACGTAAACTTTATCTACTTTGAAATATTACCCCGCCTAGCCAGCGGAGTGGTGATTCACATTCACGATATTTTTTATCCATTTGAATACCCAAAATCTTGGATTCAAGAAGGCCGAGCTTGGAACGAACTCTATATAGTCAGGGCACTATTAGCTGAATCAAATAGATATTCGATACTTGCCTTTAATCACTACTTGGCACTCACCGAGAACGCCTATCTAAAGAGATTTATGCCTAAGCTGGCGTGGGCAAATTGCGGCAGCCTTTGGTTAACGGTTAGGACCTAGGTATAACAGCGCAGGTGAATACGCACTACATTTCACTGACGAGTCCATTAAATAGCAAGAACTCAAAATAATGATCTACCTGCACATTGGACGACACAAAACTGGCACTACGCAGGTACAGCAATTTATTTATCAAAATCGACGTCAGCTAGCCGACTTAGATATTGCATATCCGTGCTTTACTCCATTTCAAAACGCGCACCACAGCATAGCCTTGTCTCTACTGGACTCGTCTAATAAAAGCTCGCCAGACAAAAGCGATGGGGCACACGGCAGAGCACGTCTACAAGCTCAGTTGGACGCTGTTGATTGTGATTTTATTCTCAGCAGCGAAGTATTTCAAAACGTAGAACCGTACAGAGTCTTAGATTTTATAGGTGATCGAGACATTACAATTATTTGCTATTTGAGAGAACAAACTAGCTACGCACTTAGCTCCTATAGTCAAAATATAATTGGCGCACGTTACTTTGATTCGTTTAGCAATTATGCAAAACGATTCGCGGCAAACCTTAATTATTGCGAGAGCATCGCAAAATGGGTGCAAGCGTTTGGCGTCAATAGGGTGCAGCTTAGAGTTTATGATCGAGACATGCTAATTGGGGGCGACATTCGCCAAGATTTTCTGAACGTCTTAGGCATAGATAAGTCCGGGGCTGATTTCGATTTTTCAAACACTATCGATACTCACAGTATTTATGGCGACCTTTTGAAAATAAAAATTGCGCTCAATAGATTGGGATACGACGAAGCCAAATATCGTAACCGAATCGTGTCCCAATTTAGATCACTCGCCAAGGAGTTCCCAGAGTTCTCGGATAAACCTCGGGTCTCCAATGAGTTTCTGCATGACTTCCGTAATTATTATAGAGAGCAAAATATTCAGCTTTTTAGCGACTACAAAATCGAAAATGCTCAGCAATTTGCTGAGATAGACTTATCTGACCGACCCGGGAGGGAATACCTAGATCAATCATTTGATTTGCTACATATTCCAGCTGCTAGCCGTATTCTTAGCGTTTTGTACACCAGAGACGCCGATTTGACACAGTTGATTGAACGTACACTTTTAGCAGCCAAAATTAGGATCAGTTAAAGATTGACTAATTAAATTTCGATTTCAAATGCTTGAGTAATAAGCTCTATCGGTCGGTAGCATGCGCGGAGAGGGCGTTGCATGCGCCGCACCGCCTAAGTCAACAAAGCATTATTTATACCCGGCTCATCTTATGGAATAAATTCATCAAGCCCTGCAATGCGCGCTTTTCTAAACAGCTCTTTTTTGGCCCGATTGTACAACTCATAGTCTGCTGCATAGCGATGTTTGTAACGTTGCACAACCTCGTCATCTAGTTCGATTGCTGCGGGTCTTTTAACACCCACGTTCTCTCTACTTAACAGGTCAAGCCCGTCTGGCCAATTTAATAGTTGGCCCATTAGTTTTGCACTCAACTCAAAATGTTCTGTAATACCAATCAAATCAAATGACTCGTATCGAAACCCGCACCCCGTCATTGCATTCTTACAACTGGGTCTTACTAAGGTTCTTATTTCACCGGTTTTTGGGTCAACGGTCGAATAGTCACGACGAAGCTCTAGCCACGGTAAAAAGTCATCTGGAGTTAGCTTATAGAGATCCATCTGATAAAAGAAAAAAGAGATAGCCCGATCCAGCGGCTCTCGATAGAAGGTTATCAAAGGCGCTCTTCGTAATTGATGCTGCACCGCTCGTCGAACTAGATGTCCGTGAAAACACATAGGATCTGCAACTTCTGTGTCCCTATGGTCACCATAGAAAAACTGAATCGAGGGAGTGTAAACTTCTTTAAGAATGTTCATCAGCGAAGACCCCGCTGTCTTCCCCTCGTGAAAACTAACCAGCCTCTTTAGCTTGTCTCTTACGGCGTCGATAATTTCTCTGCTATTTTGCTGGGCCTCGCTAATTAACATGGCTTTGTTATAAGCGGCCTCGCTTGCTTGCTGCCAAGTCGAGTCATCTAGAACCAGCATTTGGAACTTTTTGGCTAACACGCCAGCTGACCCTTTAAGTAGGCCTATTTGAGAGTCAAGCTCCCACTCAAGGCGAAGATTAATCATTGGCGTAACCATGGCAGGAACGCGTCGTTCTGCAGCCCAATGCACCCACTCATCAATGCTGGAACATTTATCACCCGCGTCAAAAGCAAGCAATAAACGAGTTTCATCCAAATGCGATAAGGTCAACGAGCACTCATCGACTACATCAATCTTATGTTTAGCTATAGAACTTAGCCAAATAGGAACAGACGAAAGCCCAGTACACAACAATCGAAGCTTAAGATTGCTTTGCTCTATAAAAGGAGCAAAAGCGTGTAAATATACTTTTATCTGGTTTGAGTTCAATACACTTGGCTGACAGCAAATTAACAACGATCGGCGCTGTTTCGCGGAGCTTGGGCTATCGGGAGAGCCTGCCCACCTAGAAAGCACGTAAATCGGCTTGGCAAAAGAAAAGCGCTCTCGTTGCTCTCTTTGATCTTGTTTATCTAATACAAAAGCTGCATCAGCGGCGTTCATTGCTGATGTGATTGCAGAACTAAACGTTGCTGAGGGCTTAGCTCTTTCGTGTTGTATGTCATCCCCGGCATCGTAAACGACCTTAGGTCTACTGTGCTCGCCTTGGTTGCGGGCTCGAATGTCATAAATTGTTGAACTGAACCTATTTACGAGGTGCGCTTGACTGATCCATATCACATCAAAACGCTCAATATTGTCGATCAAAAATTCATCTAGCTTATCCGCTTTAAGCCGAGGCAAACACGTTAGGTTGTTCTTATTTGCTTTCGGATATCGCCAATCCACGCTGATACGTCGATATTTGATGGGACACAAAGTCAGTTGCTGTTGATGCGCTTGAAGAACGTCGATCACAAACTGGTGGCGCGGATTGTTTAAGAGCAGGTTTAGGCGACCACGATCATCGTAGAGCCAAAGAATTCGCTTCGCTCTCAATTCGGCCGATTGTTCTAAGGCGCTCGAATCAGGTTTTAAAGTATTACTCATAGAATTGTGCTGACTTAGTACTGATCATCGTTAACATTAGTACGCTAAGTATTGCTGACTGAGTCTACTTATTCTTACGCTCCATCTCACGCTGATAGAACTCGACAACCTCATCTATGCTGCCCGCTTTTGCAAGCTTGCCTTGCATTAAACAAATAGCCTTATTGCATAATTTTTTAGCCACTTGACCTGAGTGCGTGGCGTAAACAACGATAGTCGATCCGCTAAGCATTTGATTTAATCGCGATTGCGCTTTGTCGATAAAAGCGACGTCTCCGGCTCCTACCCATTCATCCAACAATAATATATCTGCTTGAACACTAGTGCTGATGGCAAACGCCAAACGCATTAGCATGCCCGAGGATAAGCGCGAGATCGGGATGTCTAAGAATGGTCCAAGATCACTAAACTCTGCAATCTCTTGTGCCTTATCGGCAACTTGTTTTCGTTCAACATCATGTAATGCAAGCCCGAGCAGGATATTCTCGTAGCCTGTCAAATTCATTTTCATTCCTGATAGCAAACTCAAGATAGCAGCTACTTTTCCTTCAACAACGACATTTCCCGAAGAAGGTTTATAAAACTCAGACAACACTCGCAACAAAGACGATTTACCCGCACCGTTGTGACCAAAAATTGCTAACCGATCACCCTCTTCCAATGCAAGTGATATGTCATCGAGTGCTTGCACTGTTACCGTAGACCTCTCGCTATTTTCTATTCGGCCACCCATGAAGGCCATGTTCGATATGGACCCGATCAGAGTTTTAGAGCCTGTCTCGATCAACGGGTACTTTAAACTCACGTTCTCCAATAAAATTCTAGCCATGATTAAAGCTCTTTAAAGCCAAAAAGCGATACGTGCGCGCATCTTCACAAAAAGCACGCTAGCGAGGCAAGCAGCAATAAGCGTTATGACCAAGGTGGCTTCAAGCAAATAATCGGGCAGAGGTTGCCCAGTTAAGGGCGCTCGTACCCACTCAATCAGGTAATAATAAGGGTTCCATTGCACGACCCAAAGTAAGTCTGGTTTTAAATTTGGCATCCACATTACGGGCGTAGCAAAAAACACCAGGCGAAATATGTTGTTAAACAATTCGGCTAGATCACGATAGCGTGTTGCGATAACCCCAATCGTGAGACCCAAAAAAAAGCCGACCACGACCACAATCGCAAGCCCAAAGATTGCCGTAAACCAGCCGAGCGAAGGATAATTGCCAAGAGCAACCGAGACCGCTAAAAAGCCCAAAAATTGATACATTAAAACAAGGAAGTTCCGCGTAACCGCCCTTGCTATCAGACTTGTATAGCCCATCCGAAAACTGGACACTAGATCTTTGCCGACCATAAATTCTTTGGTGCTTTCCATCACAATCGTAAATAGAAAGTTCCAAATCATTAACCCCAACATCAAATGCAAGGCAAAAGATTTGAGCTCTACGTTGAACAAGTTTGCGTAGATCGGACTGATAGCACCTACAAAAATAAGGATGCTCAAGCTAGCCCAGAATATGCCCAAGCCAGAGCGATGATAGCGCTCCGACATATCCGAGTGTGCGAGTCTAATCCAGCGATTACGCCGCACGACAAGATCCTCAAGGTCTTTACGCACTCCCGCTTCGAGCTTAAAGGTTGTCATATTAAAAATAAGGGCTGAAGTAAATTGGGCATTCTACGAGCGACGCAAAATCTAGTGATGCTCAACACTTGATTCCAAAAAATCTTGTGCAAAGCGCTGTAACACGCCACCTGCAGAGAAAATTGCGAGCTCTTCGGCTGTATCAAGCCGACACTTAACCGCAACCGACACTTCCTCGCCGTTTGAGCGAAGAATGACGAGCGTGAGAACGGCACCAGGCGCAGGTTCGCCCAATACGTCAAACGTCTCGCGCCCGTCAATAGCATAGGTATGACGCGTGTCACCATTGGTAAACTCTAGCGGAAGTACACCCATACCAATCAAATTAGTACGATGAATACGTTCAAACCCCTCGGCGACGATGGCTTCGACGCCGGCGAGCCGCACGCCTTTGGCGGCCCAATCGCGCGAAGAGCCTTGGCCATAATCGGCACCGGCAATAATAATCAGTGGTTGTTTACGCTGCATATAGGTTTCAATAACTTCCCACATGCGCATATTTTCACCCTCAGGCTCTAAGCGCGCGAACGAGCCTTGCACCACGGCACCGTCGGCCACCACCATCTCGTTCAAAAGCTTTGGATTTGCGAACGTAGCCCGCTGCGCCGTTAAGTGATCGCCCCTATGCGTTGCATAAGAATTAAAGTCTTCTTCGGGCACGCCCATCTTGGCCAAGTACTCGCCTGCTGCGCTCGTAGCTAAAATTGCGTTTGACGGCGATAAATGATCAGTAGTGATATTGTCACCTAGCACCGCTAACGGACGCATGGCTTGCAGTTGGCGCTCACCCGCCAACGCCCCTTCCCAATATGGTGGTCGTCGAATGTAGGTACTTTGCGGACGCCAATCATAGAGTGGTTTGGTAGCAGGCCCTGAATTGACTTGCACTTTAAACATAGGCTCGTACACCGCACGAAACTGCTCAGGCTTAACGGCACTGCGCACAATGGCGTCGATTTCTTCATCCGATGGCCATAAATCTTGCAACCGCACAGGCTCGCCCTGTTGATCAAAGCCAAGAATACCTTGCTCAATATCAAAGCGAATGGTGCCCGCAATCGCGTAAGCGACCACCAGCGGCGGCGATGCCAAAAAAGCTTGTTTGGCATAGGGATGAATACGGCCGTCAAAATTTCGATTACCCGACAAAACAGCTGTGGCGTACAAATCCCGCTCTACAATTTCTTGTTGAATGGCCGGATCTAACGCACCGCTCATACCGTTACAGGTAGTGCAAGCAAAGCCCACTATGCCAAAACCAAGCTGCTCCAACTCGGTCAGCAAGTTGGCCTCTTTAAGATACAGCTCCACCGCTTTAGAGCCAGGGGCTAACGAAGTTTTAACCCACGGCTTGCTCAACAAGCCTTTTTGATTAGCGTTGCGCGCAAGCAAACCCGCCGCAATGACATTGCGCGGATTACTGGTATTGGTGCAACTTGTGATTGCCGCAATTATGACCGCGCCGTCAGGCATTAAGCCATTTTCTTCAACATAGTCACCCACAATACCTTGCGCAAGGAGTTCGCTGGTTGCCACGCGCCGATGCGGGTTAGACGGGCCAGCAAGATTGCGCACCACGCTGCTCAAGTCAAAAGTAAGCACCCGTTCATATTCTGCCGCCTCCATCGCGTCGGCCCACAGACCTGCCGTTTTAGCGTAATGCTCCACTAACTTGATTTGATCTTCTTCGCGGCCTGTTAAGCGCAAATACTCGATGGTTTTTTCGTCGATGTAAAACATGGCGGCGGGCGCGCCAAACTCTGGGGTCA
>CAYGNS010000044.1:0-9803 GCA_964351295.1 uncultured Gammaproteobacteria bacterium | reverse complement strand
GTGTCGCCGTCAATCTCAAGAACAATGTTCTGAGGCCCTGAATCTGCGTTAAAGATTAATTTCAGAACATTATCTTCTTGCACAACAGACCGAGCCGGCCAGCCAACCACGCCTACATCGAGAAGACTCATAGCTGCAGAAAGCTTTTGCGGTTGATCATTTACAGTTAAAGCAAATCGAGTCTCTTCAAACTCCGACTGCGCTTTGCCCACCCAACTGCCAGCAAAACTGTTTGCCTGCACAGAACTCACGACAATAAAACACAACAAAATCGCTGCGAGTCTTAGAATCATCCCAGTTTTAGCGGAGGCATTAGTCTTTAGATTACCTATTCTTAGTCGCATAAATCATCCTTAGCACTTGTTGTGCGGTAGGGCCATGAAATTTTTCATCAATATACTTAAAACCAAATTTAGAATAGAAGCTGCGCCCTATTTTGTTTGCCTTAAACACCTCCACCTCTAGCTCGTCATAAAGCTCGCAAGCTTTGTTCATCAAAGCTTTGCCGATCCCTTTACCGTGGAAGCTGGGTTCAAGAAATATTGCCCCTACCTCATTTCCCATCAACGAGATAAAGCCTTGCACGCTACCATCTACCTCAGCCACCCACGTATCTGTATTAGGCAGGTAGAGGTCGGCTACCTTCTTTCGCTCTTGCTTAATAAAATCATCCGTCATGAAGCTGTGCGCTAAACGCGTCGCCCGTTCCCAAGAATTAAGCACTGCAGTTAAATCCGTTGCGGAATATTGTCGAATTATTATGTTCATTTTTTCTTTTCACTCGAAAACATTTATGGCTTTAGTCTAGTGATGCTTCGCCTGAATTGATTGAACAAAAACGACAACTTCAGGTACAGTTAGTTTTTGAGCCCTCCCACTAGCGAGAAAACATGAATCTAAATAAGCGGCGCTCTAGTCAATATTTATTATTCATCAGCCCTCTTTAAATAACGGCGATGATACGTTGGGTATGTCCTTCGAACTCAGCTGAAGTATCAAGGTATATTGAAGCTTATTGGTATCTGGAGAGATCCGCTGAACTTAAATATACCGAGCGGCCAAAATTAAACCCCTTCCCTGCCGCGCACTTAATATTCTCAGCGCCCAACGAGACTCATCATTACGAAACCGAAGATGATTCGTATGTGGTAAAAGGCTCACATTGGATATACCCACACTCGCAAACTCTCAAACTAGACCACGCCAAATCCTTTTACTGTTTAGGTATTAAGTTTAGGGTTGGCGCCCTATATTCCTTTAAAAAGACAGGCTTTTCGGCGAAAGCATTAAACCAAGTTGAAGGCTTAGACTGTAATTCTTTGGAGTGGTGTTCAGAAAGCAATGTGCTTGAACTATTGATGCATGCGAAGCTTGGCGCCGGTCATTGTGTTGGCATGTTAGATGAACTTTTCTTACGCTTTGCAAGTGACTGCTATGAAGATAAACATAGCGAGATCACGAGGCGCGTGATCCCCTTGTTGTTACATGAGTCTGTTAGCGAGTTAGGCGAGAAATTGTTTTGCTCTCAACGCACACTAGAGCGAAGCTTTTCAAAGGTCACAGGACTAACTCTCAAGCAATGTCAGTCAATGCTTAAACTTGATGTCATATTGGAGCATCTATATCAGCGTCAGCCGAGTGAAATTAATTGGGTTGATCTTGCTTTTCAATTTGGATTTAGCGATCAACCACATTTCATAAGGTATCTAAAACAACACATCAACCTAACACCGGGAAGTTACATCCAAGAACGAGGCCTTACGATCGATATCTACGGTGGCGTGGTGGGTGAGTAGGATAAACACAATAAAAAGCCGACCAAAAAAGAACAATAGCCATTCCAAAAAAATACATTATAGTGACTGCTTAACCACCCAGGGATTCGACATGAAATTAAACAGATTCAGCGCTTCAAAGCAAACGACTAGTTTCAGAAAAACCTTGGTGGCCTTGGCCATACCGTTAGCAACCAGCAGCGGGCATGCAGCCATACTAACGGTAAACAGCACAGGTGATGGTGGCGCTGGTTGTACCCTCAGAGAAGCAGTTCAATCGGCTAACGCGAATGCCAACCTTAATAATGGCTGTGGCATCGGGTCGGCCATTGCATTAGATACTATTGAATTTTTAGTGCCCAACGTAGAGCTGGCAAATGGCGAAATAACCATTTCTGATGATCTGCAAGTCAACACAGTTGGAAGCAATGTAACCATAAACGCCAACGGCACATCGCGCATATTTAACATTTCTAACGCATCGGTTACGTTGAACGACCTAACGCTTACCGGCGGCAATGGCTCTGATGGAAATTCCAGCTATGGCGAAGGCGGCGCAGTCTATGTCGGAGGCGGAAGTTTGGTGATGCAAAACTGTGTTGTACACAGCAATACCGCAGCCACCAATGCCGGTGGTGGCATCTCTGGACGTGCGGATTTACTAAGCATTAGCAATTCTCGCATCTACAATAATGTTGCACAATCGGCTGGAGGAATCGCGGACCGCGACAATACTTTAACCATCGTAAATTCGCAGATCACGTCAAATACGGCTACTTATTATGGTAGCGGCGGCATGGTTGTTGGCTCATATCAGGCCACTATCACGTCCTCAACAGTTTCTGGAAACACTGGAGTTACTGAAGGCGGTGGGATATTTTTTGATCGGACTGATGCGTCGATACTTAATAGTACAATCAGTAACAATTACCTTACGGGACAATCCGATGGTGATTTCTTTGGTGGTCGGGGTGGTGGATTAGCTGCAGAAGATTCTTCGCTGGTTATTACCAACTCCAAAATTGAGTCGAACATTGCGACGGCAAGCGGCGGCGGACTTTATGGTTTAGCCAGTGATATTAGGCTCGTCAACTCAACAATCTCAGGCAATAACGCGCTAGCTCTTGGAGAATACTCTACCGCCATTGGCGGTGGTGGTATCTTCATCACTATGCGTAGTTCTTCGTTTGGTACCTCCAATAGCCAGATTTATCTTTATGGCTCGACCGTAGACAATAACCACAGCGCTCGCGATGGAGGCGGTATTTTGATCGCACCGGAAGATGGTAATGGGTCAGCCGACGTTATTGCTATTAATTCCACCATTTCTAAAAATAGCTCCACCTATTTAGGCGCTGGCGTTCACCAAATTAATGATGGCGACTTTGGTGGCTACGCTGCCACCATGAGCGCAAACGTTAGCACCAGTGGAGCTGGTGGTATATCAGCTAGTGGTGCTGATGCAGAGCTTGCCCTTGCCAACAGCATCGTTGCCGGTAACCGCTCGACCTCCTCGAGTCATGAGATACGCTTAACTAACGGCGCGTCCCTTGTGCTGGGATCAGAGGACAACATTTTTGGCCAATCTGAATTCACTACCGTGGACTCATTTTTTGGACTTAGTATTAGCGCGGCAAACTTTTTTGCAACGAGTGATGGCAACAACCGAAACCCCCTCTCTCAACGCTCTGCCCCTCTGCAAAACAACGGCGGGCGAACCCGCTCGCACGCCTTACCCCGCGACAGTATTGCGATAGATAACGGAGGGGCGCCCGTATGTAACTTGGTGGGCACAACGGACCAACGCGGACCCAACAATCGCAACGACGGCCAGTGCGACATAGGTTCTGTTGAGTACTTTGAAGACACATGCTTTGTGGTGCCTACTGCAGATAATAAAGTTATTAATTTCTGCTTATAGCTGCACGCATTCCAGAGCGTGGTTAGAGAAATAGATTACCGTGGGTTATGGCTCGTGGTTATTCCGAGCCAGTATCTTGCTCAGCAGAGGGTTTGGCCTTTTTGTTCCACTTATGAATCTTGTCGATAAAGCATCGGTCTGGCCCGATGCCCGTGCCGTCATCTAAGCTAAACGTTGAGGTTGATACAAGCAGGATATCGCCCCGCGTAACACACGATAGAGTGGAGTCGATTGCGATCGATTTGGCGTTGCGTAAATTGGTACAGAGCCCGCTTACCTCAACGATATAGTCATCCGATACACCTTTTGACAGAACCACGGTGTCGCGGGTCGCGTTGTAAAACCCGTCAATACCACGATTAAAGCAAATTTGTTTAACCGCTTCGCCTAAACGCTCGTCGTTGGCAAAAGCCGCAATGCCTTTGGGCTCATCTGATGCTTGCCGAGTGCTTGTACACGCAGCAAGCACCACGGCAAAAATAAGCATTAGCGTGATTTGAAAAAATTTCATTTGTAGTCACCTCTTATTGACCAAACAGAATAGCAGATTAAAAATCAGCTTCACCACATTATCTGAACGTTGGTGACAGGACCACTAGCGCTCTATTGGACAACAATCATTAAGCACCCAAACTTTTGCGGTCTGTAGCCTACAAGTTGTAGGTTAACCCCAGACTACGGCAACTCTATACCAAGTTTGATCAATCGCATATTAGATCAGAGATGGATTCCCGCCTACGCGGGAATGACGTTTTGGTCCTGCGCGGGAATGACCGTGGAGTCGCGCCGGCACTCAATGAGCTATTGGGCAAATGACCTATAAACGAAAACCATGTTGTCTAGGTCGTTTGGTCAATGGCGCTACAACACGGCTAAGGGTAACGTTATTTCAACACAATTAATTCATTTTATTGAGGTTGACTAACATGACGGCCAAACGCGTTTACGATGTACCCACTCGTCTTTTTCACTGGTTATTTGCCGCCTGCTTTGTGATTGCTTTTACTATCAGCAACACAATTGATGACGATTCAAAAATATTCTCGTACCACATGATTGCTGGGCTGGTAATTGCCTTTCTTGTTGCATGGCGCATATTGTGGGGAATTGTCGGCACGAAACACGCGCGCTTTTCGGATCTGCAACTTAGCCCCAGAATGTTGGTCGATTATCTGAAAAATATTTTCTCTCAGCGTAGCCATTTGTGGGCCGGCCATAACCCAGCCTCTAGCTGGGCCGCAGCAAGCATGCTATTGCTTGCTCTTAGCATGAGCGTATCGGGCTTGCTCATGGTAACGGGTAATGGTGGTGAAAGCCTGGAAGACATTCATGAGTTACTAGCCAATGCCTTTATTATTGTTGTGGTATTGCACATTGCGGGTGTGGTTATTCATACCCTGAAGCATAAAGACTCGATTGGCAAAAGCATGCTCACTGGGCACAAACTAAAGTTGGCCGATAACCACGCCCCAGTTCGAAACCACCTCTTTACGGGTATAGTGTTGTTATTACTGACTTCAGGATTTATAAGTTACCTGCTTGCGAACTTCGATGCCGCTAGTCGAAATTTGACGGTTTTTGGCACCCAAATTCAGCTGGCCGAGTATGAGGAGCATGGCGAGAGCAAGCATGACGATGAGCATGATTAATATAAAAGATGAATACTAAAGATCGCAAAATTCTACTCGTTACCCTAACTCTAATTACCGCGATTATTGCGATTGATTTGATTAACGACTCCATGGATGGGGTTGTCTGGTGGCACATTCTTGCCGAAGGCACTGCTGGGTTGCTGGCTTTAGGCGGTATTTTTTATTTGGTCAAAGACAGTTTGCGGCTGCGGCATGATCTTACCTACGCAAAAGATCGGGAAACAAAGCTGCAAGCGCAGGCTGATCAATGGCAGAGTCAAGCCAAAGCTTACCTCGACGGTTTGTCCGTACTGATTGCAGATCAGCTGACCACCTGGAGCCTAACTCCGGCTGAGCGCGAAGTCGCTTTTCTATTGCTTAAAGGTATTAGCTTAAAAGATATCTCCACTTTGCGGGGTACCACGGAGAAAACGGCGAGAGTTCAATCCATGGCCATCTATGCAAAGGCAGGTTTAGCCGGAAGGTCTGAGCTATCAGCATTTTTCCTAGAAGAACTGCTCCCACCACAGCCCGATCAGGATATTTAGCAACGTGGACTGCTCAGCAATACTCCTCATGCTTGCGCAGGCCGGGCGCGTCAAAAACCTACGCTCGGGCCACTAACGTTGTGTCCAGATAGTTTGAAATTTTAGCGAGCTGCGCTTTACACTAGCAACTCCAGCCACACACCGTTATTTATTTTGAGCATAAAGCCCGCCTACCGAATTCTTTACTTGATTTTGGTGCCTATCGTAGGCTTTGCCGTCAACGACCCCAGAGTCATCATCATTCATAAATTGATCAACTCATCGTCACCGACACCACTTTGTTGTCCACTAGAATATTGATGGTTTTACGACCGTTAACCGTCTGACTCGATAGGTACTCGCCAATAGCGTGTACATCGCTATTTCCGCCCGCAAAGACTTCGGCGGGTGTGCCACTTTTTACAATTTCCCCCTCGGCTATCAACATCACTTGATCGGCTAATTTGTAGACTTCAGGTATGCTGTGGCTCGTGAACAATACAGTTATATCGAGCAATTTCCGCAATTCTAATAGCTCATCCTGCAGTACCGAGCGAAGTTCAATGTCCAATGCAGATAGAGGCTCGTCGAGCAGGAGCAACTTTGGTTTGCGCATAACGGCTCGGGCAAACGCCACTCTTTGTTTTTCGCCTCCAGATAAGCGGTCTGGCTTTATTGATAACAGCGCGCCAATTTCGGTGATTTGAATAATTCGATCAACGAACGGCGCGTCTGAAAGCGCATTCATCCCAAACTCGAGATTTTGCCGAACCGTCATATTGGGGAATAACGCATAATCTTGAAATAGAAAGCCAATATCACGTTTTCGAGTGGGTAAATTGAGTCTCTTAGAGTGACTAAACCAAGTCGTGTCCGCTACTTGAATCGCCCCATCGTCTGGTACTATGAGGCCCGCCAGCATCTTGAGCAGGGTCGTTTTACCAGCGCCTGAGGGCCCATGAATCGCGACTATCTGACCCGAATCGGCATGACCCGTAAATTTGAGTTTGAGCGGTGTGTCAGCGGTTCTGAACGTTTTACAAATATCAAAAGCAATCATTCGTAAATCGCCTCTATTATATGTAACGCACGGTGCGTCGATTAGTTAGGTAGACGGATGCAAGCATTACGAAGCTAATCGACAGTAGAACAAAAGCGTACAGGTGTGCAGCAGCGTAATCCATTTTGTTCACATTGTCGTAAATTGCGATAGACGCCACTCGAGTACTATCGAGGTTGCCGCCGATCATTAGTACCACTCCAAACTCACCCACCGTATGGGCAAAAGTAAGCACTATTCCCGTGTATAGAGAAGGCTTGATGTTCGGCAAGAGTACTTTAAGCAATGTTACCAATTCGGATTTACCCAAGGTCCAAGAGGCTTCCCTAAGTGACTCATTTAGATTTTGAAATCCGGCTTGAATAGGATTTACCATAAACGGCAAACTGTAAATGAGTGATGCGACCACCAAACCAGCAAAACTAAATGGCAGATACATATCAAAGTGTTCGTACAAGAATTGGCCAACCAGGGTATTTCGCCCAAGGGTCACTAACAGGTAAAACCCCAACACAGAGGGTGGTAAGACCATTGGTAAAGTGATAATAGTCTCAAAGAAAAAGCGGCTCTTAGATTTTGTAAACGCTAGCCAATAAGCAATGGGAATAGAAATAACGAGCAATATAACGGTGGTAATAAGCGCCAGCTTAAATGTTAAAACAAAAGGCGCCCAGCTCACCCCTGCCCCCCTAAAGGCTCGTAACCGAAGTCGGATAACACACGTTGCGCTTGAGGAGAAAACATAAACTCATGGAATAATTTTGACGCTGTTGGATTATTCTCAAGGCCGGTTTTCAAAACCACGATGCCCTGCTCTATTGGATCATAAAGCGCTTCGGCAACCTTGTGGCTTGAGCCCTTAAGGTCTGTCGATTTCAACACTGAGCTGCTGGTTAATCCAACTTGTACGGTTCCTGACGAAATATACTGATTTACTTGCCCAACGCTTTCGCCAATCACCATCTTGGACTTTAACGGCTCCATTAAGCCAGAGCGTTGTAGCGCTTGGGCCGCCGCAATCCCATAGGGTGCGGTTTCTGGATTCGCTATTGCGAAGTTAGTCACGCTCTCTGCCATTAGGGACTGCAAGCCTTGGTTTATGTCGGTGCCGTCAATACACCATAAAATTAGCACACCGCGCGCATAGGCGTTTGGAGCGCCATCTGTTAACCCCTCTTTGTGCAACGTTTTGGGGTAGGTCATGTTGGCCGACAGAAAAACATCGAATGGCGCGCCTTGTTTTATTTGCGCAGATAATACGCCAGATGACCCACTCGACATTTGAATGTCAATCCCTGTTTGTTGAGTAAATAGGCTCGCCATTTCTTCCATCGCGCCGTGCATATTAGCAGCGACAGCGATGGTGAGTTTGGGGCGCGTTGGCGCATCGTTGCAAGAGACTAAAACAGCAGTAACAACAAGTATCCAAATTTTGAATCTATTCACGTCCTTAGCCGGCTGGCAGATGATCTAGAAGATATTAGCAAAGTTAAATGGAAACGCGAGATTAAATTCTTACCAACGATGTCAATCTCTACCAAAGAGCGATCTAAAGAATTTAATACTTGGGCATAACTAAGCACTCAATATTGATATACCCACAGGTTCGTTGGATCCTAGCGGGTTCTTAAATCTAAGAATGTTTAGCTCTTTTTTTTTGGTAACGCATTTCGTTAGTGTTAGTCACTCGCTCCTAGGCGAAATATGAAGCGGTGTTGCATCCAAAGTCCATGTGAATTTAAATACCTGACAAATAGTATTTGCTGAAATCGGATAATTCTAAATAATAATAAAAACGAGGATAAACAGAATGGCACAATCAGTTGCTAGACAGCGCTTTTACCAATTAATGGGGGTGCTACTACTGGGCCTAGTTGTTACAGGCTTCGGTATGGCGGCTCTTCTTCGTCAACAAAGCCCGCTTGATTTACCCCTTGTTTTTCACCTGCATGCGGCTGTCTATTTAGCTTGGTTCAGCTTATTTATTCTGCAAGCGTCATTGATTAGCAACAACAATAAAGCCCTGCATATGAAATTGGGGCAGTTCAGTGTTGTTCTTGTCGCTGCGATGATGCTAACGGGTTGGTCGGTAGCGCAACACTCGTTTGACCGTGGCGTCTCGCCTATTCCTGACCTATCCATACAGCAATTTATGGCGCTCCCCGTCATCGATTTAGTTGGGTTTTTGGTCTTTTATTCTTTGGCGTTAGCGAATCGCTTTAACGCCGATCTTCACAAACGGGCAATGTTGTTCGCAGGCATAGTGATCATGGATCCGGCCACTGCGAGAATCGGCTTTGTTCTCGACATCGCTCTCTTCCCATTATTGGCAAGTTTGCTGTTAGTGGGGGCAGTTATCTGGCACGACCTTAGGGTTCTTAAACGTGTTCACGCAATTACGTGGTTTGGTCTGGTCTGGGTGTTTTTGTGGATAGGCTTCGTTTTTGGTGTTGCCGCGACCGATCAGTGGGCAACAATAGCTAACATGTTATTTGGCTAGCTTCGTCATGCATTGCTAAACCATGGATTCCCGTCCCCGTCCCCGCCTCGGCAACTGCTCCTGCGTTGCACTACTCGCTGCGTCCCTACAGCGATACGCGGGGAGGACATGGGGTGTGGGAATAACGAGGGCGGCGCGGGAATGATGCGCAGCGCTTGGGCTTAAATGTCGTAATGCGTTATCTTGCCATTACGATCAATGCCCGCAATAAATGGCGCGTTAGCACTGCCAACGAATTTCTCAATTTTTTCGCGATTGGCAATCAAAATGTTAGCGACGTCCTTGCCGGTTGTGTTCTTCGCTCTGATTACCAATAGGCGGGCCCCGAAATCTTTTACGGCGCCAATCTCAGCTGCACGATACCTAATATTTTTATCTTTGGTTAAAGC
>CAYGNS010000043.1:0-9843 GCA_964351295.1 uncultured Gammaproteobacteria bacterium | reverse complement strand
ATTCTTGGGCTTGCGCTATTTGCGACTAATTCATTTCTTTTTATCGTCGGTAATAGCTTTGGATTTTTCTTGTCGTTGATGATGCTTGCGGGCCTGGCCATTGGCGTGTTTAAAACAGCCGCCTTAGCGTTGATTGGCGACATCTCAACGTCGACTACGCAACACACCGCGACGATGAACGGTGTTGAAGCGTTTTTTGGGGTTGGGGCGATACTCGGTCCTTTGCTGGTTACTTACTTGCTAAGCCAAGGCTTAGAGTGGAAATGGCTCTACGTATTTGCGGGATGCTTATGCGTAGTGTTGATTGTTGTTGCGTCGCTCGTTAAATATCCTGAAACGATGAACAGGGGCGAGCAGCCGATCAATATTGCACGAACGTTGCGCATGACCAAGGATCGCTTCGCGCTCGGCTTTTCGCTTGCGGCCTTTCTTTATGTAGCAACCGAGAGCGCCATTTACGTGTGGATGCCGACTTATCTTTTGGGATATGAAGGCAATGCGGTGCTACTTGCTACCTATGCCTTAACCCTATTCTTCGTACTGCGTGCCGCCGGCCGCTTTTTGGGAATTTGGATAATGCAGTATTTTAATTGGGCGCTCATTATGGTGCTGTTTAGTGGAGCCATTGCCGCCTGCTTTTTCGCAAGCATCTGGTTTGGACGAGAGGTTGCGGTCTACCTTCTACCCTTGTCGGGTCTTTTCATGTCGGTAATTTACCCAACCATTAACTCTAAAGGGATTAGCTGTTTTCCTAAACGCCAGCATGGTGCCGCTGCAGGAGTGATTCTCTTTTTTACCGCGCTTGGCGCAGCCTGTGGACCATTGATCATGGGAGTGGTAAGTGATGCAAACGGGGGTGACGCTATCTATGGATTTGCCGTTGCTACCTTATTTGCCAGTCTTCTGTTTATTGGGTTTGTCTATAACTACTTACGCAATCCCACTGACCTGAGAATTCAGGCGCTGGAGCGCAGTGAATACAACGCAACGTCAATCTCATGAAACCGACGTTTAAAGTACTTGAGGGCGCGCGTTTTAGAGATGGTGTCGCTCACCCCGAACTATATTTGTGGGACTCATGGACGTACGAACAAGGAGGCGAACTGCACCTTTACTGTTTAGCCGTGAGCCGCATTCGGGAGGGGGGAGCGCCGCTCGCTGCGAGCGAGCGTAACGACGTTCCGTTTCATGTACGTCATTTTGTGTCGACCGATGATGGCCTTACGTGGCTCGACCTCGGTGTTTTCCAAGAGCCGCGGCCATGCGCGCACAGCTTTGACTCTAAGACGATTTGGAGTGGCTCTGTAACTCTGTTGGCGGATGGGCGTAAGTTAGTTGCATTCACTGGGTTGGCGGATCACCCTTCCCCGCGAGGGTTTATGCCGGCTATGGGCCCGGCGATTAGGTTGGATGGACACCATATTGAGCCAGACAGCATTGGCCTCATTTCGTGTCCTTTTCAAGAATGGTCGACCATCACGCAAAAAGGGTACTTCTTAGGCAAACGCGAGCAACTAGGACACCAAGACGGTGAAGATGGGGGACCAATCATGGCTTGGCGGGACCCCTATATTTTGGTTCAGAAAAACACACTGCACATGTTTTGGTGTGCCAAAAGTGCTCGGAGTACGCCTGTGATCGGCCATGCCATTTTGCGCGAGGACGCAAGTGGCTTTGCCATCGACTCGCTTGAACCACCGATCACGGTGCCTGATGCCGCGCTATTTACGCAACTAGAATTGCCTAAGGTGTTGTATGACCCCGTCAGAGAGAAGTTCTATTTGATCGTAGCGACCTGTAATCGCCAGTATGAGGGTCAATCAGATGCCGAGGTTGATAAGCAAATCAGATTGTACGAAGCGGATGCGCTCGCGGGTCCTTGGCGATTTCACTTTAAGGACGGTAGTTCGTTAGGTTTAGAAGGTCAGCATATGTTTGGGATGAGTATTTTAAGTGCGGATTTTGCAGCGGGAACGTTACGTTGTATCGCACCCTACACCGAAGCAAGCGAGTCGCCATTGTGCATCTCCCCCACATTCGACATTCAGTTAGCCGTATAAGTTTATGACAGTAGATATCGCGCTAAGCGAAAAAGTCTATGGTGCTATCGAACTCGGTGGCACTAAGATTGTGTGTGGCATTGGGGTGAACCCCGAACACCTGTTGCAAACTGTACGCATAGACACCACTACACCAGAAGAAAATATCGCCAGCATTATCCAATTTTTTCAAGGATGTGAATCTCAATTCGGCAGGATGACCAGCCTTGGCGTAGCTTCATTCGGCCCCATCGACATTAATCAAACATCTCATCAATACGGCACATTTCTTAAAACTCCTAAAGCGGGTTGGTCGGGCTTTGCGCTTAGGAAAAAACTCGGCGAGGCTTTTGCGATCCCCATTCACGTCACCACTGATGTCAACGGCGCGTTGTTGGCCGAGCATGCCTTCGGCGCATTACAGGGCCTAGATGATGCCGTCTATATCACTATCGGCACTGGGGTCGGCGGTGGAGTGTTGACTAACGGTAGACTCGTTAATGGGTTTTTGCATCCTGAGCTAGGTCACATGCGCATTCCTACGGGTGGTGTGACTGGAATTTGTCCGTTTCATGGCAATTGTGTTGAGGGGCTCGTATCGGGCCCCGCCATCGCCGCTCGAGCTGAGGCACCCGCTCATACCTTGTCTAGTGATCACCCGATCTGGGATGAGGTGTCACGAAATATGGCTGATATGTGCGTGAACCTTATAACAGTCTTGGCTACAAAACGTATCGTGCTGGGGGGCGGGGTGATGCATAGCACTGGTCTGTTGGAAAAAATACAAGTCGAGGTAGAGGCTCGCCTAGCGGGCTATTTACCCCTAAATGAGAAAGTTGGGGTGCTCAGTACAATGCTTGTTCCGCCTGCGCTTGGTGATGCGAGTGGCTTGATCGGAGCCCACCTTGTGGCACAAGGTCGTGGTCTGTAAGAGCCCTTTTGTCTTGCAAGCAAACGCGCTATGCGATTGCTCGGTTTGATCTGAATCTCGGCTTAGTGTTCGACAGAAGAGCGCTTAGCGACCCAATCGCTAATGATGGTGTCAATGGCGTTCAAACCATCGCTGAGTGCGGCGGGGCCGGGCTGCAAAATAATCGACGATTTTATTTCGTGGATGTCGTTATGCACCACTGCGGGTAGATTTTCCCAACCGGGTCGCTCACCGACTGTATGCGGATGAAAGCGTCGCCCACACCATGACCCTAAAATGATATCGGGTTGGCGCGCGACTACTTCCAATGGGTTGGCCACAATTCGCTGAGCGCCACCTTGGTGTTGCGCGTTTTCAGCAAAACAATCTTCGCCACCACACGCTTCAATAATTTCGCTCACCCAACCGATTCCGCTAATGATAGGGTTGAACCATTCTTCAAAATAGACTTTTGGCTTTACGGGATAACTGGCCGCCTTGTTGCGAATGCGCTGCAGATTTGCTTCGAGAGGCACTACGAAGCGTTCGGTTTGCTCGGCCGCATTGATTAAGCGCCCGAGTGTTCGCATCATTCTAAAAATATCGCTCAGCGAGCGTTGATTAAACACATAGACTTCAACACCTTGCTTAATCAGTTCGGCTGCAATGTCAGCTTGTAGGTCCGAAAATCCGAGCACGAGATCGGGCTTTAGGTCGAGTATTTTGTCAATCTTGGCGCTGATGAAAGCACTCACCTTGGGTTTTTCTTTGCGTGCGCGAGCGGGTCTGACCGTAAAACCAGAGATCCCAACGATGCGATGCTCTTCGCCCAAGCTGTATAACAGCTCGGTGGTTTCTTCTGTTAAGCAAACAATGCGTTGCGGCCAGTCTGAGTTATTCATGTAACAAGAGAGGTTAAGGTTTGCCGTGTGATGTGCCGAATCACTGTTTGCTGAGTGCAAACAGGATGGGTGTAGTGGCGCTTGCTTGGGCGGAATTGTAACGGATCATCGCAAACGGTTGTGTGTTTACCAAGCGCGCTAGGTTGTCGCTAATCGCTTGCGTTTCGCCTGCACCGTTGGCATGACCCGGATAACAAATAATGGTAATCAAGCCCCCTGCGGACAGGGCGCTACACGCTTGTTCGAGTGCTTGTAGCGTGGATTCGGTGCGCGTTGTGATGGCTTTGTTGGCGTTGGGTAGATAGCCTAGGTTAAACATCACGCAGTCGAGTTTTGCGCGCGCTGTAGAGCTCTGCGCAGAAGGGCCTGCCGAGAGAGGATATAAATGCTGCGCTAGTTCACTGTGGCTTGCGTGGATAAGAGTTAGTTCTTGCGTGGCACTGAGCGCGTCTTTACATCGTTCCCGAGTGATGTCGAGTGCATTGGCCTGCACATCAAACGCCAAAACATGGGCGAATCCGCAGTTGAGTAAAAATAGTGTGTCGTGGCCATTCCCGCAGGTTGCGTCCACCGCTAAGGCCAGCCTCGGTGCTGCATTTGAATCAATTCCGAAGTGTTCGGTAATTAAGTGGTGAGCCTGTTGCGTTAATGTCATTGCGGTCGATGGTTTTGGCTGCTTATAGCCATTGGCTCAGTTGCGGATCGAGTGGTTGATTTTTGAGCAGGTGGTTACTCAACTGATTTGCATAGTAAGGAATGAGTAAGCAGCCCTTACTGCCGAACCCGTTAAAGCAGTAGGCATTGGGCAAATTCGACAGTTTGCCGATAAACGGTATTCTATATTTGGTGGTGGGGCGTATGCCAATCGAGTGGTCGACGAGTGTTAGCGACTCAACAAGATTAGTCCGCGCGCTTTCCAGCAGCTTGGTGGCTGCAGCGGCCTGTGGGCCAGCGTTTAGCTCAGCTATGTCGGCCCTGCAGCGTGGGTCAATCCATTGATAGCTCGAACCCAGTTTGGCGGTTGCTGAATGAGCGTCTTGCAAGAGCCAGTTCCCCCAATTTGCTAGGTGGGGTACAGAGCATTCCCGCGAGGCTGTGGGTGTCTGCAGCGCAACGGTAAGTACGTCGCCCTGTGCGAGTTTAAAGGGCAGGGTCGTTAACCATGGGTTGTAGATCGCTTGAAACCCTTCACAAAAAATAACCCTACGAGCACGAATGTCTCGGTAATGCACCCCGTCAGTCTCGCTTTCAAGCTGCGGGTACGCAAACTTCTCACAATACAGTAGTGTGTGCTCTTTGAGCAGACGCGCAACGGCATCGAGCAGGGCATTCGTGTTCACTACCGCCGTTTGCTTTACAGTCACGATGCCGTGGCCTCGTTCAACCATCTGTGCCGGTGCGGCATAATGTTCTGCGGTGGTGCTGAGATAATCGGCATAGGTCGGATCGTCTAAGCGGCGTGCCAGATAGTCCGCTTGGCCGGGATTTTTAATTAAACGATGCTGGCTAATCGGCACGTAGAGAGGCTGCGTGGGCGCGAGCAATGCATCAAGCCTACGATATTCTTGCTCGGCTGCTGAGGCGAATTCGCTAAACCGCTCGGTGATGTTAAGGCGGTGACCCGTGATGGGGTTGATGAGTCCCGCTGCGACGCGTGACGATGCACCATGATGCCCGTTGTCAATTACAGCCAGGGTCAGACCTTCGCGCAATAAGCGCATGGCCAGCAACGAACCCGCTAGTCCTTGACCTACGATAAGGCAATCAACAGTATTCAATTTTCTTCATCACTCAAGGCGCACTCACGCCCAGCTTGCTTATCTACTAATCACGCGTCTTAAGTGGTATTTTAACCGTTAGCGGTTTCATCTCACTTACTCGGTACTGCCAGTATGCGTAACAACTTACTCACGCAACGTCGCTTTTTACCCTATTTTTGTACCCAGTTTCTGGGCGCATTCAACGACAATATATACAAGAGTGCTCTGATGATCATGATCACTTACCGATTGGTGAGCGAGAATCAGGGAGTCCTAGTCAACATTGCCGCCGTATTATTTATTCTACCGTTCTTTTTGTTCGGTGCGGTGGCAGGGCAGTTGGCCGACAAATACGAAAAGGCGTGGCTAATTCAGAAAATCAAATTAGCTGAAATTGGCATTATGGTTCTGGGCTGTATTGCCATTGTGCTCGCATCGGTGCCAATGATGTTGTTTATTTTGTTTTTAATGGGCGCTCAATCGGCGTTTTTTGGCCCCATTAAATACAGTATTTTGCCCCAGCATATCGAACGCGCGCGCATACTGCAGGCGAATGGCTATGTTGAGGCCGCGACGTTTATAGCCATCTTACTGGGCACCGTGCTGGGTGGGTTCTTAGCAGGAGATGCGGCCAATGAACCCATCTTGATGTTTACTGTATTGTTTGTAGCGGGGTTGGGCTGGATGGCGAGTCGGCAGATACCCAGCGCACAAGTGGCATCGCCTGATCTGCAAATATCGCTGCGGTTTTGGAGCAGCACCAAAGCTGTTCTGAAGATTGCCTACCGAGATCGTCTGGTGTTTTTGTCCATACTAGCCATTTCTTGGTTCTGGTTTTTGGGCTCGGTCATTCTGTCGCAATTTCCAGCGTTTGCGCAAACCGTCTTACAAGGTGATGATCAAGTTGCCACGTTGCTATTGGCGACATTTTCGGTGGGCATCGGGGTTGGCTCTTTACTGTGTTCTTTGTTATCGGCTGGGCGAGTAGAGATTGGCCTAATGCCCATTGGCGCCGTGGGGATGGCTGTATTTACGTGGATGCTCGGTGAAACGGCATTGCCGCCCGCACAAGAGCTGCGCACCTTAGCTGAGTTGGCGGTAACGCCCGGCATTGGGGCGGTTATTTTTAATATGGTGATGATCGCGATAAGTGGTGGTTTGTTTATTGTGCCGCTTTACGCGTTTGTGCAAATCCGCACCGAGCAAGCTGATCGTTCGCGCGTGATCGCGGCGAATAATATTATCAATGCTATTTTTATGGTTTCGGCGGGTATCATGGCAGCCGTGATGCTGCTATTGGGCTTTGATGTACTGGATATATTTAAGGTCACCGCGGTGCTCACTGCAGTTGTTACACTGTACATTATGTGGCTCGTGCCCGAATTCGTCTTGCGCCTGATTGCTTGGGTATTAATTCACAGCGTATACCGTATTGAAAAAGTCGATCTGCACAATGTGCCTGAAGAAGGCGGGGCGTTGATTGTTTGCAATCACGTAAGTTACGTTGACCCCGTGATTCTACATGGTCTATTACCGCGCCCAGCACGCTATGTAATGTACGAACCCATTTATCGATTACCAGTCATGAACTGGCTGTTTCGTGCTATGAAGTCCATTCCGATTAATACCAAGCGTGCTGATGAGCAGGTGTACAACAACGCCTTTGATGAGATCGCTGAATCCCTACAAAAGGGTCGTCTGGTTGTTTTGTTCCCCGAAGGCGGCATTACCCGCGATGGCGAGGTGGCTAAATTTCAGCCCGGCATAGATCAAATAATAAAACGCACCCCTGTACCGGTTATTCCCATCGCGCTGCGAGGTGTTTGGGGGAGTTGGTTTTCGCGGCACAAAGGTGAAGCAATGCAAGGTTTCCCAAGAAATTGGATGCGTCGCATTACAGTGGTAAGCGGTGAACTCGTGCCCGCTGACCAAGCCACGCGTTTAAGCATGTACGAAAAAGTAGTGACCTTGCGCGGAGAAACGCGATGACCTTAGTGCGTTGCAGTTGGTGTTCCAATGACCCAATATATATGGACTACCACGATACCGAGTGGGGCGTGCCTGAGTACGATGACCAGCGCCTGTTCGAGCTCTTAAATTTAGAAGGAGCGCAAGCTGGGTTAAGTTGGATCACTGTGTTGCGAAAGCGCGCGCATTATCGTGCGGTTTTCGATGGTTTTGATCCGACCAAAATGGCCGCGTATACGCCCGAGAAGCGCGCCGCTCTGTTGTCGGACCCAGGGATTATCCGCAACAAGCTCAAAGTGAATGCGTTTATTGTTAATGCCCAACAGTATGTAGCGATGCAGGCCCGCGCAGCGCGCGGCGAGGGCCCCACGTTTAGCGAATTCTTGTGGCAGTTTGTGGATGGCAAACCACAGATTAATACACCGCGCACCTTGTCTGAATTGACCTCTAACACGCCCGCCTCGGATGCTATGAGTAAGGCTTTAAAAAGTCAGGGATTTAAATTTGTCGGATCGACCATTTGCTATGCATTTATGCAAGCCAGCGGCATGGTGATTGATCATACCCAAGACTGCTTTCGCTTTGGCGCAATTCGATGAGAGAAGGTGACGCTTTAGGCGAGACTGATTTGCCCACTTTGTTGGCAAATTTACAGCCTACCCTGGATGACGCCCATTATGTTTTTTGTACGGTAGCAAATCCAGCCGCTCTGCATTTAGCGGCACTGGCGACGTTTAAGGAAGAAGAAGGTTGGAGTCTGGTGCTTGAGCATAGCGTGGCGAATGCACACGGCATTGCTGCGAGAGATCTGTTTGCGCGCATTACGCTTACCGTGCAGTCGAGCCTGCACGCCGTAGGGTTAACGGCAGCCGTCGCGGGAGCCTTAGCGCAGCAAAATATAAGTGCTAATATCGTGGCTGCACGCCATCATGATCATCTGTTTGTTCCCAAAGCCGATGCAGTGCAAGCGCTCGATGTTTTGCACGAGTTGGCGGTGAGTTCAGCGAAAGAGTGAAGTGATGGTGTATGCTTGTGCATAACTTCGTAGACTCTTGCGTCTAAGCTGGATTGTGTTTGAGTTAGTAAACTAAGAGGAGAAATTTATGAGTAATGTGTCTGTAGATGTTGATAAAACCATGGCAATGGCCACCCAAGTGATCACTGATCCCGTGGGCTTTTATAAAGCGATGCCACAAACGGGGGGCTTTCAAGCGCCGCTCATTTTTGCCGCGATCATGGCGCTCGTAGCCGCGGCCGTGGTGTTTGCGCTTGCGGTCGTGGGTCTTGGTCCAGTGGGTGCTATGGGTCTTGGGGCGGTTATGATGTTGATCGTTTATCCGATCGCCGTCGTCATTGCTTGCTTTATTATGGGCGGCATTTTGTTCATTATCTGGAAGCTGATGGGCAGTACAAAAGACTTTGAAGTTGCTGTGCGTTGTTTTGCTTTTTCCACGGCGGTGCTGCCAGTGGTTGGTGCGATTTCGATTATTCCAGCTTTGGGTAATCTGGCTTCACCTTTGTGGGGATGTTTTTTAATGTACATCGCCAGTGTGCATGTGCATGCAATGGCCGAAAAAAACAGCCAAATTGTCTTTGGCGTGATTGCTGCGATTTTAGTTATAGCCGGCCTATCTAGCTAGTCTGTTGTTCTAAATTTATTGGCCGCGAGGTCAAACGAACTCCGTGGGTAGGGACGGGCCACGGAGTTACCTATTTGTCGGTACTCCCCCGCGCTTAGTTACTGGGTGCGCTGTTCCACCATTTTGGCCATTATGGACGCGTAACGAGTTGGCAACACGCGTTGTATAAAGTCCAACAGTTTGGCGTCTAAACCAATCAGTAAACGCATTTTATCTTTTTCTACGGCGCGCAGTATTTGCGCTGCGGCGCTCTCAGCAGTCGTGCGCGCGAGTTTATCGAATTCACTGATCGCCGTTTGATGTACTTGCGTCGCTTCTTCCTCGCTTAGCGCAGGATTGGCAACCCGCGCATTGCGCGCGATATTCGTCTTGATCCCGCCTGGGTGAACGCTCGTGCAACTCACCGTACTCGCGTCGCGCTTTAGTTCGTGGCGTAAAGCTTCGGTTAAACCGCGCACCGCAAACTTGCTGGCGTTATACGCCGTTTGATCTGGCACGCCTACCAACCCGAATAGACTGGAGACATTAACAATGTGCCCCCAGTCCTGCTGCCGAAGCATTGGTAAAAATGCCTTAGTGCAAGACAGTACTCAGTAAAAAATGATGTTCATTAGCAACTTAAAA
>CAYGNS010000042.1:0-9869 GCA_964351295.1 uncultured Gammaproteobacteria bacterium | reverse complement strand
ACACCAATATCTGCCGCCCATGTTGTTTCGCCACCACCCTGCGCGACGAAAAACTGCCACCGTCTAAGCTGCGGTCAACGTAATAGATGATAGGGGCATTCACATCGCCTTTAAGCAAAAAATAGGCGTGCGCCGAATGAATATGTCGGTCTTCTTCCAAGGTGTGCTGTGCAGCCCGAATGGCCTGACCAAGCACCTGACCACCGTACACCTGACCCGTGTTCAGATCTTTACTTTGTCCGCGATATAAGTCGGTGTCGAGCCGTTCGCAGTACATAAAGTCGACTAAGCTATTACTAACGTCCATACAATTTATTGAGCAAATGCGGTTTTAAAGAGCGTTGACCACTTGTTAATTGATGGTTGCGCCGGTCGCTTCAGCGACCGATTTAATGCGCTGGCAGGCTTGGGTGGTTTGCGCCTGACCCGCCATCAAAGCAGAACAGTCGAGCTTTAACGCGTCAGTCAAACAAGTTTGCGCATCCGCTTCGTGTTCACCCCCTTCCAGCGACACGGCAATGGGGGCCGCAATTTGCGCACAGATTCCATCAATCAATATATCCAACATCGCCTGATTGGAGTCGCCAGTGGTTTGCACCGACAGCGTTTCGTAAGCGCAACTTTTCACCCGTTCGCATAACTGCATGGTAGGTGTTTGCAAATCCGCTTGGGCCACCGTGCTGATAAGCGTTAACAAACTAAGCGTACCGATTAGGCGCACTAGCGGTTTGAGAATAGGTCGATTGGTCATGGGCTGCTGCGCAGTCGCGCCTGAGGTTATGGGTAGGCAACGCCCAGAGGGCGATGCTGAGGATGCTATTGTAACAAACATCCTAGCCGCCGCAGCACTTGAACTACGCCAATAGCATGGCGTAGCGTTACTCCAAACCGATATTCGCGCAGATTTTGTTAACCAACTCGGCTTTATTGAGTGTATAAAAGTGCAAACTGTCCACGCCGTTATCTAATAGATCCAGACACAAATGGCTTACTACATCGAGACCAAAGGCACGCAATGATTGCGGATCATTAGCAAACTCCTCTAAGCGGTAAAGAATCCAACGGGGGATTTCAGCACCGCACGCGGCCGAAAAGCTCTTCAAACTAGCGACGTTGTCAATCGGCATAATGCCTGGCACCACCGGAACCGAAACGTCAGCACGGTGCAGGTCGTCCATATACGCAAAGTAGCTATCGGCATTAAAGAAGTATTGGGTAATAGCGGCATTTGCGCCGGCCGCAATCTTCTCTTTAAAGTGCTGTATTTCTTGCGATGGACTACGTGATTCGGGATGAAACTCAGGATACGCTGCCACTTCAATGATTAGGTCTGGGCCATATTCATCTCTTAAAAAGCGCACCAAGTCGACGGCATAATCAAACTCGCCAGCGGACATCATGCCAGAAGGGTAATCGCCGCGCAGTGCGACAACGCGGTTGACCCCCAACGCAATATAGTCGGCCATAATTTCTTTAATAAACGCTTTAGAGGTGCCTATGCAAGTAAGATGGGGCGCCGCATTGGCGCCTGCTTTGGCAAGCGCTTTAACCGCTTCTAACGTTCCAAATTGGGTGCTACCGCCCGCCCCGAAGGTGACCGACACATAGTCTGGAGCTAGCCCCTGCAACGCTTGATATTGCTGCACAAGTGCCGCGGTGCCGGTTTCGACACGCGGAGGAAAAAACTCAAAACTGAGTTTTACGTTTTGCATATAAGCCTCATAGATTCAACATACCGAGTGCAACAGCCTTGAGCCCATGAACAGCCCTGAGCCCATTAACAGCCCTGAGCTAATGAACAGCCCTGAGCCCATTAACAGCCCTGAGCTAATGAACAGCCCTGAGCTGCACTGCCGCACTCATAGAGATACAAAAACCAACATTACGCTACGTCGCTGGCCAGCGACGCGCGCTCTCGAACGTCTTGATGCTATGTCAACATCATGGGTCGAGAGCGCTTACCGAGCTCTCGTTCTAATAACGATAGTGGTCTTGCTTGTACGGGCCGTCGACCGATACATTGATGTAGTCGGCTTGCTCTTGAGTAAGCGTAGTCAACTTAACGCCGATTTTCTCAAGATGCAGACGCGCAACCTTTTCGTCTAGGTGCTTAGGCAAAATGTATACATCATTGGCGTAGTCAGCATTTTTGGTAAATAGCTCAATTTGCGCCAACGTTTGATTAGTAAACGAATTTGACATCACAAAGCTAGGGTGACCCGTCGCACAACCAAGATTCACAAGGCGGCCTTTGGCGAGCAGAATAATGCGCTTGCCGTCTGGAAAAATAACGTGGTCTACTTGCTCTTTAATGTTTTCCCATTCGCAATCCGCCAAACTCGCCACATCAATTTCGTTATCGAAATGGCCAATGTTGCACACAATGGCCTGGTCCTTCATGGCCGCCATGTGTTCTTTGCGAATAATATTAAAGTTGCCAGTGGTGGTCACAAAAATGTCGGCGTTTTGTACTTCGTCCTCTAAACGCACTACTTGATAGCCTTCCATTGCCGCTTGCAAAGCGCAGATTGGGTCAATTTCAGTTACTTTTACAATGGCGCCCAAGCCGCGCAACGATGCCGCTGAGCCTTTGCCCACGTCGCCGTAACCGCACACTACCGCCGTTTTGCCGGCAATCATCACGTCGGTTGCGCGTTTAATCGAGTCCACCAACGACTCACGACAGCCATACAAATTGTCGAACTTAGACTTAGTAACCGAATCGTTCACGTTAATAGCAGGGAACGGCAACTCGCCTTTCTTCACCATTTGATACAAGCGCGCAACGCCTGTAGTTGTTTCTTCGGTTACGCCTTTTACTTCGGCAAGCCGACGCGAGTACCACGTATTGTCTTTGGCAAGCGTTTGCTTAATGGCGGCATACAGACACGTTTCTTCTTCGCTGGTGGGTTTATCTAAGATTGAAATATCTTTTTCGGCCTTAGCGCCCAAAATTAGCAGCAACGTCGCATCGCCACCGTCATCTAGAATCATGTTCGGGCCGGTATCGCCTGCCCAATCCATGATGCGATGGGTAAAGTCCCAGTACTCTTCTAGGTTTTCGCCTTTAAACGCGAACACGGGAATGTTTTGCGCTGCGATAGCCGAGGCGGCATGATCTTGTGTTGAATAGATATTGCACGATGCCCAACGCACTTGTGCACCCAACGCCACGAGTGTTTCGATCAACACCGCGGTTTGAATGGTCATGTGTAGCGAACCCGTAATTTTGGCGCCTTTTAGCGGCTGTGCTGCACGGAATTCTTCGCGAATAGCAATTAGACCTGGCATTTCGGTTTCAGCAATCGCAATTTCTTTGCGGCCATAACCAGCTAGGCTAATGTCACGTACGTAGTAATCTGTAAACTCTGGGATAGATGGATTTGCACTCATCTTTCATCTCCTATTAAAAAGGTTAACGAAAAATGAGCGTCGTTGCAGGGGGTTATCGCTTTTGCCCACTACCTTCGTTCACTATTTACTAACAATAGTCTCGATCATAAGTAGAGAGCTTAAAGCCGTTTGAGCCTGACGACAGTCGATGTCGTTGCAACGCTCCTCAAACGTGGGGGCGATTATAAGAACTGTATGTGAAAATTTCCACACGAAAGCATGAATAATTCGCAACTTACACGGTGGTAAGTCTACGGATTGACGTTAATGCGAGACACACTACTCCTAAATCCCAATACCCTCTGAGCTACGTTTCGCTCCATACCGCTAATTCGTTGCCGCCAGGTTCTATAAACTGAAAGCGCTTACCACCCGGAAATTCAAAAATAGGTTTCACTATACGGCCTCCCGCCGTTTCTACTTTAGCAAGCATGGCGGCTAAATCGTCGGTGTAGAAAACGGTTAAGGGCGCACCGTCAGCGCTTGTTGCTACGGACGCTGCAACATAGAAGCCACCATCCACACCTTGGCCTGTAAAGGCGGCGTACTCGGGTCCATAGTCTACAAAGGACCAACCAAACGCGGCTGCAAAAAAGCCCTTAGTGCTCGCTAGGTTGGTTGTGGCAAATTCTAGATAGTCAATTTTATTCAAGTTCATCGCTTGGCTCCAATAAGTGATATCGCGCGGCTCCGTTCGGTTCGATCACTTTACGCACCTCGCCGCGATGCAACAAGTAGTTCATATGCGCTTGCGTTTCGCCCGTAGCGAGTACCACGTCTACCGCACTCAGTTCGCGAGCAAACATCACGCCGCGCAACTGATCAATGGTTTGAGGCTGCGCCTTTAATGACAACCGTAAGCGATTAAGCTGTGCGTGATGGTCGTCGATTAGCTGTTGCATGCGCGGTTGCAGCCCACGAAAGGGCTCTTGGTGCGACGGTAGAACCAAAGTTTCAGGAGCAATGGTGTCGCGCAGCTTCTCGCACGATGCAATCCAGTCTCCCAATGGATCAGCATGACGATTGGCCAGATACACGCTCACGTTTGAGGAAATACGCGGAATGGCTTGATCACCCGAGATCAGCACACCAAGCTCGGTGTTGTATAAGCAGCAGTGTTCAGGGGAGTGACCGTTACCGCACACAATCCGCCAAGGGCTGCCGTTAATCTCAAACACATCGCCCTCTTGCATAAAGGTTACTATGTCTTTGCGTACTCGCCTATTAGCGGGTTTCTCTTCTACGCTAAAAAAGCGGATGAAGCGGTCATGAAAGCTGGTCGGAAAATTGAGTTCGGTTAAATAGCTCTTTGCTTCTAGCTCCAAGCTTTGCGCATCGCGTATGAGTATCGAACGGTAGAGGTGATACTCGCCTCCGCTGATGTGTACTTTTACCTTACAGCGCTCTGCGAGCCAGGCGGCCAGACCAATGTGGTCGGGGTGAAAGTGCGTAACGATTATGCGCTTTACCAAATCCGGCGGCATAAACTGTTCGAACACCTGCTCCCACACTTGTTCGCACATGGGCGAGTCGAATCCGCAATCTACAATAGTATAGCCATCGCCATCTTCCAACAGCCACAAATTAATGTGATCTAGGCTAATGGGCAGCGGCATACGCAACCAATACACGCCCGGCGCTACCGCGAACGGCTGCCCCTGTGGCGGGCTCCACTTTAATTTAAAGGGGTAGTGCAAGTCTGGCTTAGCGGCAAATTGTGTAGACAAATGGGTCAAAAGAACATCCTGTTTGTAATGCAAATGTACAGTGCGGTGCGAAAAAATCGCCAGTAGAGCGTGTAAGTATAACCGCACAAGACGGTCCGGAGCGAAACACGCACCAATCACCCATCTGGGGGCGAATCGAACCCTCATGCACCCACCAAGCAGTCCAAACTAACTTTATATATAAATTATATAAATATAAGTTCTTATTACTTCTGGTTTTATGTCCAAGGCCTTATATTCTGCCCCAAACCCTGTGCTCCCACATAACCCACGAGCTCCACACCGCGCGTAACCGCACAATTGAGATGTATCAATACGACACCATAGACAAGACCATAGTAGCCGAGCGCGTAGAACAATTTCGCGATCAAGTTAAGCGCTATTTAGCGGGCAGCATTGCCGAAGACGACTTTAAAGCGCTACGCCTGCGCAACGGTTTGTACATGCAAGTGCATGCACACATGTTACGAGTGTCAATTCCCTATGGCCTGCTCAACACCGAGCAGATGCGCATGCTGGCACACATCGCACGCAAATATGACCGCGGCTACGGCCACTTCACTACGCGGCAAAACATTCAGTACAACTGGCCCGAACTCGAGCAAGTTCCCGATATTTTGGCGGATTTAGCAAAGGTCGAGATGCACGCCATGCAAACCAGTGGCAACTGCATTCGCAATATCTCGTCGGATCAATACGCAGGTGTCGCACCAGACGAGATTATCGATCCACGGCCTTATTGCGAAATTATTCGTCAATGGTCAACGCTGCACCCAGAGTTCTATTGGTTGCCACGTAAATTTAAGATTGCGGTAACGGGAGCGCTCAATGACCGTGCGGCCGTGCAATTTCACGACATTGGTTTGCACGTAGTAGAGCAGGGCGGCCAAATTGGTTTTCGCGTTTATGTAGGGGGTGGCTTAGGCCGTACGCCCGTCATTGGCAAAGTGATTAAGGACTTTTTGCCACGCGAAGACATATTGTCGTATTGCGAAGCCATTTTACGGGTGTATAACCTACATGGGCGGCGCGACAACAAATTTAAAGCGCGCATCAAAATTCTGGTTAATGCCTTAGGCATTGATGCGTTTCGCGACGAAGTAGAAAAAGAATGGGCACCTATGCAAGGCGGCAACTTAACGCTTACTGCCTCTGACTTTACCACCATGCAGCAGTTCTTTCCCGCGCCAGATTACGCCACCTTAGACGCCACCGATCAACGCGTTGACCAATGGCGCACACTCGATACGCGCTTTAAGAATTGGGTCGACCACAATACCGCGGAGCATAAACAAACAGGCTATCGCATCGTTAACATTTCGCTAAAAGAACATGGCGTAGCACCAGGCGATGCCACCGATGTGCAAATGGATGCCATAGCGGATATTGCCGAGCAATACTCGTTTGGTGAAGTGCGCGTAACCCATGAGCAGAATCTAGTACTGGCTGATGTGCGTAATAAAGATCTGCTCGAAGTGTGGCGTGCTCTAGACAAACATAATCTGGCCACAGCGAATATTGGGTCATTAAATGACATGATCTGCTGCCCTGGGTCAGACTTTTGCTCATTAGCGAATACCACTTCTATTGGTGTTGCCAAGCAAATTAACGAACGCTTTGATAACTACGATGAACTCTACGATATTGGCGAAGTTAAACTGAAGATGTCTGGGTGCATGAACGCGTGCGGTCATCATCACGTGGGCCATATTGGCATTTTGGGGGTCGATAAAAAAGGCGAAGAGTGGTACCAACTTACGCTTGGCGGCGATGCTGGCAACAACGCTGCATTAGGCGAACGACTCGGGCCCGCCATTGCCAAAGCGGATGTAAGCGATGCCATCGCGCATATTCTTGATGTGTATAAAGACATTCGCTTAGACGGTGAATCGTTTATACAAACATTTCGTCGTGTGGGTGTAGAGCCCTTTAAAGATCGCGTGTACGCCGAGGCCGCATAATGAGCGTAACCAATTTAAAAGCCCGCCCAGCCGCAACGGCTGACCGCATTAGCGAAGACATCGCCCGCCCGAGTATGATCAAGGATCAAATGGTGTGCACTAACAGCTTAAAACACTTGGCGGCGCCCGAATCACTAGACGCGACCATACACGCCAGTGTTCCGCTAGAGTTTTGGCTAGTGCATAAGCAAGACATCGTTGAGCGCGGTGGGTTTATTGCCGTACAAATTGCAGCCGACGAAAGCCCTTTAATGCTTGTTGAGGATCTGCATAAGATTGATTGCATCGTGCTACCGTTTGTAACCGGTGTCGACGGCCGTTCTTATTCGCACGCCTACCGATTACGTACGCAGCTTAGCTATACCGGCGAGATTCGCGCAACGGGCGATGTTAAGCGCGATACGTTGGGCTTTTTACAACGCGTAGGCGTTAACGCATTCGAGCTAAGCGACGAACAAGACCTGGAAGCAGCTCTTACAGCGTTTACTGATTTTAGTGATGTGTATCAGCCATCGGCCGATGCGGGCGAATTAATCTTCGCGCGGCGTCGACGCTACTATTCCTAGTAACATTACCACTTCCTAGTTACAACATCACAACGGTAAGGCCCCAGACGCATATGGCACACATCACCTTTGTAAAGAAGATTCTGGCTGACGGTTCGCCTTGCAAGAAATGTCGCGAAGTAAGCGACCGCTTAGAATCCGATGGCTTAATGGGCTTGATCGATCAAATTGCTATTGCAGATGAACGCGACGCCGATTCGCAAGGAATGCAACTCGCCGCGCAATATCAAGTAAACCGCGCCCCGTTTTTTGTGGTGACGGACGACACCGGGGAAACCACCGTTTACGACGTGTACTTTCAATTCAGAAAAGCGGTGCAAACAGCCGCTTAAGCTCTACAGTATCGCCTCACGGATGAGGTTAGAATAGGGTTCCCTAAGTACACACCACTCGCTCATCATGGACCTAGAAATTCTTCTCAGAATCGCGGTATTCGTATTCATCTTCGCCGTGCCAGCCTACATTGTCTATCTGCTCATTAAATCTAACAAAGACAACTGAGTTTTCCACAGCGCAATGATGCGTGCTTATCTGAGGCGTCCTAGAGCATTCTCCCGTTTGCAATGCACCACGAGAAGTAGTCTTAATTTGACGCTTTATGGGAGTTTGCTATTTAAACTCAGACCATAAATCAAAAGCCTGGATTAAAGGGGTCAAAGCCCTTTATTTAGAAAAAGTTGGGCGAACTGGAAACGGCAAGCCGATTAAAGGGCTTTGACCCCTTTAATTTGTTCCGCTGGAGCTCTTGTTTTGTTGCGTTATCACTGAGATAGAGTTATCTGACTGTATACGCAGGTGCATCGATGCTATCTACGTATTTCCGAAAGTCTGAGTCGAAGTTCAGTTTGCGTATGCCCCAAATATGTTGAAAGGATGGGATTCCCATTGTTTGGGTATAGTCTCTGGACAATCCTTCCCAGACGCTCTCCTCTAGATTCCCGACTTTGCTTTCCAAAAAGGCATTTTCCCATGCGCGAAAAATGTTTGTGGTTAAAACAATTAGCTGCACTGACTCAGCGTCGGTTAAAGAATTAAAATCTTTATTAGCCCGCACAAAAATGTCGCTCATGTTCTTATTGGCGAACATTGCTGTTGTTCCTCGCAACTCTCTAGACATCTCACGCAATGCAGAAAGTTTTTCCTGCTTGTTCTGCGAGCGAATCTGCAGTGCTAAATAAACAAGTGAAACGACTACGGCTGATGCGCCAAGAATATCGCTGATGGCACTTATAGCATCCCAGTTCATACGCTAACTCTCTTTAGAAATATAACGACATACATAGTGTGGGGCAGGTCTTAAATTGTGATAGATATACTGCTAGCGGCTGAACAATGCAATCCAAAACGACCGCCGAGTCGCCCCCTGTGAGATGCGCGACCACAAACTCAAGGCTTAATGAAAAACCCCCAAATTTTAAAGATGCCTGAGTTAAAACCAACTCAGGCATCTGACTGTTTCCTAAATTGCGTTATTCACTTTTGCTCAAACTATTGGCATAGGCTTCAACGGTATATTCGCGACCCAAGAAGTCTTTAACCAGTTCGCCGGCGGGCTTGGTGCCAGTTTTGGCCAGTATCAAATTGCGGTAGTCCGCAGCTGTTTGCTTGTTGCGCATGCCTTCTTTTTTAAAACGCGACAATAATTCTTCTGCAATCGATTCGGACCATTGGTACGTGTAGTACTTAGAACCGTAACCGCCTAGATGCCCAAACGATGTGTGCATATAAGTGCCTTCGGTATAACCATACGGTGCATAGCGCTCAAGAATGTCTTTTTCAAACGCTTCTAAATTCAAGCCTTTGGGATCGCGGTTATAAAGCTCTAAAGAGAGCGCTGTGTAGGCCAACTGACCAGCCACCCCAAGCGCTTGCCCGAAATGGCGCGCGCGATTCATTTTTGCAACTAACTCTTTAGGAATGGTTTCGCCTTTACCATTAGTAGCAAAGTCGCTGAGCGTGTCGTAATCCCATACCCACTCTTCCAACATCGTAGATGGTGCTTCGCCAAAGTCCGATTCATTCTGAAATTTGCTATTCGCGATATCGTTTTGCCCTGCAAACACCCAATGCAATAAATGACCAAACTCGTGCAGAAATGTCTCAACATCGCCATGCTCCATCAACCCTTTAGGGAAGTTCTGCAACAAGGCACCAGCGGGGATTTCGAAATCCTGTTTACCCATCTTGATTCCAAACTGTGCCGCATGCGTAAACTTGCCCTC
>CAYGNS010000041.1:0-9882 GCA_964351295.1 uncultured Gammaproteobacteria bacterium | reverse complement strand
CAATTTACGCAATGGGATTGTTCGGACTTCCTTTGTTGACCGATCTTGATTTACAGAGTTCTTTGCTTATTGCCTTCGCCTTGAGTTTTTCGAGCACAGTGTTTGTGGTGAAAGCCCTCGAAGCCAAAGGCGAAGGTGCGTCGTTTCACGGGCGTATTGCGATAGGAATTTTAATAATGCAGGACATTGCCGCTGTTGTATTCCTGGCGGTGTCGGCGGGTGAGTGGCCTTCGATCAGGGCGTTTTTGGTTATCTTGTTGCTTCCTTTGCGCGTGCTACTAGGACAGTTGTTGCAACGCGTTGGGCACGGCGAATTACTGATTCTCTATGGATTTACCTTGGCACTTGGTGGTGCCGAACTATTCCAAATGGTTGGTTTAAAGGGCGACTTAGGAGCCTTAATTTTAGGAGTAGTCGTGGCAAGTTACGCCAAAGCCGAAGAACTCGCAAAAGCCATGCTCAGTTTTAAAGACCTATTCCTCCTAGGCTTCTTTCTCTCGATTGGACTGTCGGGGCAGTTATCCACGGAGATAGTCTCGATTGCCGTATTGTTAGTGCCGTTTATATTCATCAAGTCAGCCTTATTTTTTGCTTTGTTTGCAGCGTTTAAGCTGCGTGCACGTACGGCACTCTTAGCGTCTTTTAATCTAACTAACTTTAGTGAGTTTGGTTTGATTGTAGCTGCGATTGGTGTTTCAAATGGGTGGCTTGAGCCTGATTGGCTAATCGTTATTGCCGTTGCGTTGGCGTTGTCGTTTGTTATTGCGGCACTGCTTAATACTTTTAGCCACGCAATCTACAATCGATTTCAGCCACTTTGGAAACAACTGCAACGTAGCGAACGGCTTGCCGATGATTCACTATTGGATGTGCAGGGAGCAACTATCGCCGTTATTGGTATGGGTGGGATTGGCACCGGTGCTTTTGACAAAATGCGGACCACCGAAGGTGAAACCCTAATCGGGGTTGATATTGACCCAGTAACCGTAAGCAATCAACGCGCAGCGAGTAGAAACGTTTTGTTAGGTGACCCTAGTGATCCTGATTTTTGGGATCGCGTAACCACCACCCATACACTCAAAATTGTGATGTTAGCCTTGCCGAGGCTCAGTGCCACGCTAGAGGTGCTTGATGAACTCAAAGCAATAGAGTTTAAGGGGCAAGTTATTGCTACCGCAAAATTTGAAGACGAAGTTGAGCCACTCAAAGCAGCGGGCGCGACCTCGGTGTTTAATATCTATACAGAGGCTGGAACAGGCTTTGCGTCGCATGTGCTAGCGATGGATAGGGTAGCGTAAAGCCCACCGTCATCAGAGTGGATAAAGCGCTCATCCCGCGCCCGATTGTCATTCCCGCGCAGGCGGGAATCTAGCTGTTCCCATTAGACACTTAACTCAACACTGGATATGGATCCCCGCCTCCGCGGGGAAGACGTCAGGTAAGACGATCCGCCCTGAGCGGGATGATATGTCCCCGACCGAATCGCGATTTTCCCATACCAATCAAAACTGTTACCCTTGAGGCCAAGGCGCTGTATCAGCGCACGCCACAAATCTTACACGAGCGGGAGGAAACATGACCCTCTCTACACGAACCGTAAACACGAATGCGATCCAAGCTCTACACGGCAAAGTCTTTCGCCGCCTGATTGATGAGGATACACGTCGCGAACTATGGGCTAAGCTAGATGCAATGCCGAGCAGCGACACTTGGTACGGAGACATTTACAAGAAAGCAATCTATGGCCCGATGGTGTTCCGTGACGATGCCTTAGGGCTACAGCAAACGATCGAGACGCACTTTCCAGACTACCGCATCTTGGCGGATCTTTATTTAGAGAAAACTCCGCAGGACGACGGTTTTCCATTCCACACTGACTTCGATTCCAACGGCTTTATGGAACGACCCGAGGAGATGATCTCTGTATGGGTTCCACTTACACCCGTTAAGGAACAAGGCTCGGGTCAGCTGTCGATTATCACTGAGGAAGGGGCAGTCCGATTGTCGCTGATTCGTGTAGCCAATCAACTCCATGCGCTAACGCGTATAATCGATGAGACGGTTCCACCACACCCACCGTTTAGCATCACGGGTCAAGAACACGACTACTTGGAGCGCACACGCGTTACCCCTTCGCTCGACGCAGGCGACGCACTGGTCTTCTGCAATGCCTTTTTTCACAAGTCAGAGTCTGTAGAAGAGGGCACCCCAGGGCTTGTAGACGGTAATAAGCGAGCGGCCTATATCCTGCGTCTTGTGCCGAAGGATTGTAAGTTTAGCAAAACGCGCTTACTGGCGCTGAAGTCGCTTGGGCAAAATTTAAATGTTGTTAACGAACTGCTTAAGCAGCATTACCCTGATGCGCAGGAGCCACCAAAGAACGACACCCACCGTTCGCAATTTTGACCTAACCTAAAGCTGACAACTTAGTAGTTTAAAGAACGCGTGCTAGATAGGGATATCAAGGTGCTTTTGCTTAGTTCGCTTAAGAAAGCGCATCCTAAAGCCAACGAGAGCGATAAACGTTAGATGTGCTACTGGTGAATTGAAATTTAGTCTTGCTCGTCTTTGTATCCAGCTTCCTTCTGATGCCGTACAGTAAGAATGGTTGCCGTCTCACCATCGAAGCGATACAACACGATATAGCCGCTGCTTCCGAAACCAATGACCCATTCTCTATAGACTGGATCCAAATCTTCAACAGGACGACCTATCTCTGGTTGATGAGCAAGTATTTTCACGCCCGTTCGTAAACTCCTGATTACTCGAAGAGCGGCCGCTTTGTCTTTTAAAACGAGGAAGCGATAAAGACGATGTGCGTCATCAAGAGCTTGTGGCGACCATATTAAACGTGGCACCGAGGTGGCTCCACATCTTCACCTGCCTCGAGTTGCTCTAACCAAGCATCGGCTTCTTCAAGTGTTAGATGTAGGCCGTTTTCCTGATACGCCTGCCAAGCGCTTAAGGCATCTTGCTTAAATGATTCACGCTTCTCCTCTCGCTCAACATAATCTCGGATCGCTTCGCGCATTATCCAATGCGATGAGCGGTGTCGCGCTTGCGCCAAGAGCTGAATCCGATTCTTCATCTCAGCGTCAAGCTTTACTGAAGTTGTCATGCTGACTCCTTGATAACAATAGGTAACACTTTTTATTACTATACCATAAGCTATTACTTCGACCACGAAAGAGCTAGGGTATCTGCCTGCCGATTCGAAAGTGTCACCACGTAAATATAACGAACGTATGTAGAAGCTACCAATGTTAAAAGCCTGTATGCCAAGAGATTAGCTAGGGGTCTAGAGAGAGGCTTGTTAAGAACCCTGGCAATCAATACTATGCATAAAATGGCATGCATAAACTAAACTCTTAAAGCCCGCGATCACCCCGCAAGCGGTCGCGTGACCGGATTAAATGTTCTATCGTTCTCTTGGAGAAGAAAAAATGAACCGATTTACGCAAGTACTTCTGGTAGTGCTGCCATTTTTTAGTTTAAGCGCCCATGCCAGCTATGCCATTTATGTGGGTAAGAACCTCACGGCCGACGGCAGCGTGCTGATTGGGGGGTCGGGAGACGAAGTGTCTAGCCACTGGTTAGAGGTGGTGCCGGCCAAGGATCACCCCGAAGGAGCGCAAATAACGGTGGGCGTAACGCCCGACGCGTTTATGCCAGGCGAGCTTATGCAAATCCCTCAGGTTAGCCGAACGGCTCGTTACCTGACCATGAACTATTCAGACTTTGAAGGATTTCCGGCGCCGCTCACCAATGGTGGTTTAAATGAACACAATGTGGCTGGTCGCGATGTGTGGGCCGACTCGCGCGCCGAGTTAATTGCCATGACACCCAATCCCCAAACGGGCCCACAGTACAGCGACCTTTCACGAATTGCCATGGAGCGCGCTACTACCGCGCGGCAAGCGGCTGAAATAGTGGGTGCTCTGATTGATGAGTATGGCTATTCAACCTACGGTGGAAATTCCCACATGTTCGCGGACGAAAACGAGGGCTGGGTGTTGCTCAATTTTGCGGGCGGACAAGGCCTATGGATTGCCGAACGGCTTGGGCCGAATGATGTGCGAATGTCCTACCCTGGCTATATTCGCGAAATCCCCTTGGATTTTCAGCAGAATGAAAACTACATGGGTTCTGAAAATTTCTTTAGTTTCGCGGTGGAGCAAGGTTGGTTTGATCCGCAAGCGGGCAAGCCGTTCAACGTAACGGAGATTTATCTGAACGATAAGCCGAGACCAGCACGCAGTGAGATAGAGCGAGAACTGCGGGCAGCGGCACCCATTGACCTGCGAGCCATGATGAATGCGGTGCGTGACCCCAGAGTATCTAAAGATGCCACAGGCTACGGTCAAGTCGCACAGCTAAAAGAGACCGCGCGACCCGAATTGAATCTTTTATGGGTTGCCCCAACGGGCGCAGTCACCGCCCCCTTTATTCCGTACCGCGTTGGCGTGCAAAGTGTGCCGATGCAATTTGGTAAACATCGGTACTTAACCAAGGGCGAAGCGAGCTTGTTTGTTACTCCTGACTGGCAGATACAAGAAGCAACAGAGTTTGCCGGCCGAACGTTTAAGCGGCTCATGTATTACACGTGCGATCATCCTAAAAAGTTTCTGCCGGAGGTTACCGAAGCGCTCACCGCCTTTGAAAACAGATTAATTGCAGAACAGTCACAGGTCGCGGCAACGGCCGAAATTCTGTTCCGCGGCGACCGGCCAGATCTTGCCACGACCTATCTCACTGCGTACAGTGGGCAATCGGCACTCGCTGGCTTGCGGTTGGGCAATGCCCTGTTGGGTAGTATCGAGGCGCGCACCAAAGAAATTTTTGGACTGCGCGCTCCGCAAGCTACTACGATGAGCGAACTCGATTATGATGCCGTAACCTGTCAGTGATTATCGCTCAGCCAATTCACATCAACGCCAAGGAAATACCCACACGCACTAAGCATTCTTTTAAACGGCAATTTAACCCTGCCTTTGTACCACTGTTAACATTATTAATATGACCGATAAACAAAAATTGAGTAAAAACACACTGGCCGTTTGGGGTGGTGAATCCGAGAAGGATTTTTGGCAACGTGCAACGCAAGTGCCCGTGGTGCACAGCGTTTCCTTTGGGTATAAGCAACTGGACGACTGGCAAGCCGTGGCGCTTGGCCAGGCAGAAGGTCACATATACAGTCGCAACACCAACCCCACCGTGCAGGCGTTTGAAGAAAAAGTCAGAGTGTTGGAGGCGGCCGAAGCGGCCGTAAGTTTTGCCTCCGGCATGGCCGCCATTTCCGACACCATGTTTACTTTTCTGCGCCCCGGCGACCGCGTGGTGTCGATCAAAGATAGCTACGGTGGAACCAACCGCATTTTTACGGGCTTCCTACCCGAATTTGGTATTGATGTGTGCCTTTGCGACACCACCAATCATGAACAGCTCGAAACGCAAATTACAGCAGGCTGCAAAATGCTGTACCTCGAGACACCCACCAATCCAACCATCAAGATTGTAGATATCGAGCGACTCGCTAAGGCCGCGCACGCGGTTGGTGCCATAGTGGTGGTAGACAATACGTTTGCCACCCCCATTAATCAAAACCCGCTGGCATTGGGAGCCGACCTAGTGCTGCACAGTGCTTCAAAGTTTTTGGGCGGCCACGCGGACGCCTTGGGTGGCGTGCTGTGTGGCAAGCGGGAACTGATTGACAAAGTGTACCAATTTCGTGAAATCAACGGCGCTGTGCTATCACCGGGAGATGCCTACCGATTACTTCGCGGGATGAAAACACTGGGCATACGTATCGAGCGACAAAACGCCAACGCCATGAAAATTGCCCAATTCTTGGCCGCCCATCCTAAGGTAGAGCGCGTGTTCTACCCAGGGTTGCCCAGCCATGAAAATCACGACATTGCCAGCCGACAGATGCGTGGCTATGGCGGCATGCTCAGCTTTATGGTTAAGGGTGGGTTCGAGGCGGTGAAAGTGCTACTACCTAAGCTGCAACTGGCGCATCTTGCCGCTAATCTCGGTGCAGTAGAAACTGTAGTGGGTCCGCCCGTTACGACCAGTCACGTTGAATGCACCCCCGAAGAACGCGCGCGAGCGGGTATTCCTGAAAGCTTGATACGCTATTCTGCGGGCATCGAAGACGCTGAAGATTTAATAGCCGATTTAGACCAAGCACTAGCCGCTCTGTAGAAGCGGCGCTAAGTTAGATGGCAAGCGAAATGGAATTTCGCTTAGCCGCAGTGCTTTTTAATAGACGGGGTACGATTCGTCAGCGAGAATTTTAGCTAGCCCATCTACCGACCGATATAGCGCCCATACCCACGCCACCAACCAAATTGCAAAGCCAATCAATACAGGCGATAGAATTGCGCCAACAATAGTCCACAACAAACTCCACCAGAAAACGCGCGTAACATTCACCAAGTGGCTGTGATAAATGCTTGCCCGCGCGCTCTTCTTTTTGAGCATGGCCCACACCGCACCAATGAGCATCGGAATGGCCGTAAAAAGCCCAATCACCACCAATATGTAGGCGATCAAGGCATTGGTCTTATGTTCGCTTTGTTCTGCTGCAGTCACTAACTCGCCCATCAATTTATCCTCGTAAAAACGTCCGCATTTAAATTTGCTTCTATCTAGTTAGATGCGAATGGCGGGCGTTTGGATTCAATAAATGAATGTTAATCGCGAGCGCGGTTGAGTAAGCTCTTTAACTGGATCTGTAAACGCTGGATTTAGGTTCAAACTCACAAATCCAAATCTGTTGTTTCTTTGTCTTGGATGGGATAAAAAATAGGGTAGTCGCCTCTTTAATATCGTAGAGCTGCTTACGGTTTTGCTTTTCCGCCAATAGAGTGCGAATAGAGCTAAGAGTTCTCTAAATTTTATAATCTTTAACGGAACTCACCCTAGAAATTGAGTTTCCATCCCAATGATATTGGAAGCAACTTCCCTGAACCGCAGGTTGCATAATGACGGGCCGCAACCCAGCAATGCCCTCACCACCTTCATTCCCAACTTAACGGTAGTAAGAGCCAAATTCAGTCTGTTGAGGAAGTGACGCGGCCAGAGCGCGCGAGTATAGGTATGAGTCGGGATCATGCGCTCGATCATCACTCCTTAAGTCGACAAAGTGTCCAACATCAGGGTTTGGACAAGATATATAACACCTCATATCTAGCGCCATCGGCGGTTCATTGGTAAGGCGTAACACCTGTTCATTAGAAAACATGGTTTCAAATACAGCGGTGCGCTCATCGAGTGCTGCGTAATACACACCAAACGAACCATCGGTAAAACGAGAGGGTTTCTCTATGTGTGTAAACGCCGCCATAATCGGCGAGGAGCCGTCGCCAACCACACGGTCTTCGGGGGCTACTAGCGCAATATTACCTACCAGATCTTGCAGTCGGTCGTTCGAAAGACTTTCGAGTAAAAAGGTCTCATCCATATCGTCAGGATCAGAACAGTCTTCAAACAATCTAATGGGAGGATACTTAGTGGGGATGATTCGATACGTCTTCGATTTCAGTGCTTGCCTATCCAAAGTGGGCACCTCGAGCCGCGTCTAGAAACCGCCTAGCAGTGTACAAGGAGCCAACGCGGCCTTCGAGCATTACATCAAGCAGGGAGTGACCATTAAACTGCCTGTTCGGTGCACGCATGTAGTCATTCCACCGCTCTTGTGGATAGATAACTTCAACGCCTTTGCGAATGCCTAGAATTAAGCTGAGACGCTCAACAGTATCCATTGGAAGCTTCACGTTCTCATTAGCCTGCGCTTTGCGCCGCCAAGTATTGAGCGTAGATCTCGATGGATTCCCTAGAAGAACAAGCTGATCTTCTTGTTTCAGCTTCCAAAGTTCAGACAGCTTGAAGAACGCCTTTAAGCCAACACGGCCCAGTGAGCCAGCTTTGTGCGCATCTAAACTCTTATAACTCTTTAAATTTATTGTGCTCATAATACATGTCCAAGCAGGAGCTAGTCTGATATTGAACAATTATACCGAAAATGAGCAAAATTACACAAATGCGATACGAGCCTAATATGTAGGTAATCCGAAAGAGACGCTCGTATAGCGGGGGAAGGGAGTGGACTATATGCTCCGCCCAAAAAATTGTGTTTTAGTGCGCCCATGACTCAATTCTCAGGCCTTTCACTCGCTCAAATTCCTTTGTGTTGTTCGTTACCAAAATATATCCACGACTGCGAGCATGAGCCGCTATCATCAGATCGTAAGCTCCAATCGGCTGAGCCCTCAGCTCGGCCTTTAACTGTGCAAATTGCTTTGCAGCCTCCCTATCGTAATCTAGTACCTGAAGGCGGCTTACAAATCCATCTACTACTTCTGTGTTTTTAACGGGATTGTTTGATTTTTCAGCACCAAACAGAAGCTCACCTAGAGTAACGGTCGAAATTGCCATCGATCCAGTATGAATATTAAACATCCGCCGAACCTCGGCCGGCTTACGCTTAATGGTATAAATCGACATATCCGTGTCGAGTAAATACTTAATCATCAAAAGGTTCTCGCGTCTGCATTTTTGGTTGTTCGCGGTCGGCCATGAAGTCGTCGCTTACTGCTGCCGTATCAAACCATGAGTCCCAACTTTGATTGACTGGCGCAATCACTCGCGTAACGCCAACAGTTGTGATGGAAACTTCGCTCACGTTGGCGGGGAATGCAACGGCCTTAGGCAAGCGAACCGCTTGACTCTTGTTCGATCGAAATACTTTAGTTGTCGTTGTCATAGTAGTCTCCTTCTTAATTGTATATCCTTATAGTATATCCATAAGTGATTTGATTTGAACAATTTAGAACTAAAATACCCCACGGACCAGTCTGGTGTTACTTTGGACGCGATTTTAAAGTTCGAGTTTCTCGGTGACTGTTTGTCCAGAGTCATGCAACTTTGCGTGCATCAGTTTGAAAAAACCGTTGGTCTTGATCGCGGACCCATATACGGCCCCCCCTTGTGTGTCCGGAAATGCGAGAATGCTCTAAATCTATCCGTACAGAAAGTGTTTAAAATTAGTCATTTTCTGTGCACCTAAATGATGAAAGTTCTCGCTGCGCAAACAGCCGTGGCTGAATTCGTTTTTGCCAGAAGCACCTTCCTTTCGTTTGGGCGGACCCATATTTGACCCCATGTATTAATCATAACGAAGCGTGAACTGCCATTGGTACAGAGCACGACCACTAAAGCTGCTCTCAAACACCAGATCACGCGGCTGCAAGTTACTTAATTTGCGTTAACCTCCCGCAAGCTAGGCGAGTGTTCCTCTATATTTTTATCCAAATAAATAACCAAATTAAATTTGGTGGGAGGTTGCAATGCAATACCGATTAATCGTGGTGGCTGTTCTTTTGTTCACGGCTCTGAATGTTGCGCCCGTTGCGGCGGATGTTTATGACGATGTGCTCACTAACCCTAGTCGTTCTGAACAAGATCGCGCGGTGGATGATCGTCGTAAACCAGCAGACGTGTTGCGCTTTTTTGAGATTGAACCGGGCGACGATGTGTTTGATGTATTTGCAGGCGGTGGTTATTACTCGGAACTGTTGAGTTATTTGGTTGGCGCCGATGGATCAGTGGTGTTGTACAACAACGCGCCGTGGGATCAATTTGTAGCTGATGCCGTTACTAAACGCCTCGCCGATAACCGACTCCCCAACGTTACTCGCTTGGTGGCTACTCCAGAATCGCTCATCGAGCAATCGGCGGAGCAATACGATGCCGCCATTTTCATTCTGGGAATGCACGACCTTTACTACGCGGACCCTGAGTCCGGGTGGGTCGCAATTGATCGACCTGTGTTTTTACGCGGCATACATCACATCCTTAAAGAAGGCGCGGTGCTGGGAG
>CAYGNS010000040.1:4710-10096 GCA_964351295.1 uncultured Gammaproteobacteria bacterium | reverse complement strand
CATTTGTCGTTGGCCGATAAATAAGCTAAACGAAAATTAGTTACATTGTAGGCATCGATAGCCGAAAACTCACGGTTCTCAAGATCTTGCTCGGCACGGCCCTTCTTGGTGTAATCAGCGCGCGCATTGATGCGTGCACCGCTGGCCAAGGGGTAGTCAAAAATCACCGCAAGTGAGCCTGCGTTCTTAGGCGCATTGCGTAAACGATTACCTTCAAACGCAGAGAGATTGCCATCAAGCTCTGTGTACTCGGTATCCAAGTACGCATAGGTCGCCGCAAGCTGGAAGTACTCATTTAGCTGCCACTGAGTCTCGAGTTCCAAACCCTTACTCTCGGCTTCACCTGCGTTGGTCACCAAGATCGGGCCCGGAATGCCGCCGGGCAATGAAGTCTGGATCAACAGCTGAAGGTCCTCGTATTGAGTTGAGAAAAGTGTTCCCGCAAAACGGAGCGAACCATCCAGGATCGTGCCTTTAAGTCCCAACTCTGCGTTAACCACACTTTCTTCTTCAAAAGGGGTTGTAGCAGATACCGCGGTTGGCGCAGACCCTTGAAAGCCACCGCTCTTAAACCCAGTGGATACAGTCGCGAACGCCGTTACGTCAGGATTAATATGGTAGTTAACAGCGACCTTTGGGGTAAATGCGTTCCAACTGTCGTCCGCTTCGATGTCGTAAGCTTGAAATACTGAAAGACCGTCAACGATTGCGCGGTTTTTCGCATCCTTGGTTTCGTGTGTGTAACGAGTTCCCAAGGTAACATCCCACTGTTCATTCAGGGTCCATGTGCCTTGCGCAAATGCACCTAGGCTTTCGGTTTCATTCTCCTGAAAGTTACCGCCTCTGGGCAATGAGAAATTGCCACCTGTTGGTGTACCACCAGGAAAGAAGGGGCCTAACGTGATGTCGTTAAACTCATTACGCTTAACATTTTCACTAAGATAGAAAACGCCCGCTTGCCAGAATAAGTTTTCGGTAGCCTGTGTTGCATAACGTAACTCTTGGCTAAATTGATCACTTTCTTCATCCACTAAATTCGTCAAATCGGCAATAGGGAAGAAACGGATGTCAGCTGGTGGGTTGTAATCGCGGACGTCCGCTTCGGACTCACGAAATGCCGTTATCGAAGTAACAGTGCCATTATCCGTCTCAACCGTTGTATGCAGCGATACACCGCGGCTTTCGGTTTTCGCGTTCGGCTCAACTATCTGCAAATTTTCATGGAACCCTGGCTGCAACGAAGCTGGTAGTAGTGACACAATTGTTCCTAGAGCTAAGCCTTTGCCAGGTGTTCTACCTGGGCCATTGAACTCTTGCTCTGAAATATCTGCGCTTAATAAAAATTCAAGGGTGTCGCTGGGAGTGAATAATAACTGGCCTCTTACACCTGTTTTCTCGTAGCCATTAAATGGATCTACGTCCGCCACGATACTTTGAACATAACCGTCGCGCTCTTTCTGAGTGAACGACAGGCTACCAGATAAATTGTCGCCTATTGCACCGCCGATTTTTCCACGAACAGCTGAGTAGCCTAAGTCGCCAGCCGACACTTCAATACCCGCATTAAACTCTTCCGAAGGTTTTTGGCTAACAATATTTATTGCACCACCCGCGGCATTCTTGCCGTAGAGAGTACCTTGAGGGCCCCGAAGCACTTCGATTCGCTCAAGATCAAATAAGTCAAACATCTGACCAGCTGTTCGACCAAGGTAGACGCCGTCTAGAAAGAGCACAACGGATTGGTCTTCTGCTGCCCCGTCAGCGTTTGATCCACCACCGCGGATAAACAACTGTGGTTGGGCTGGAGTAAAAGTACCCATACTAAATCCTGGGGTACGGGTAGCAATTGCCGTCATGTCACTGATATCGGCAGCGCGTAGCTCTTCAGCACCAATCGCTGTAATTGAAATCGGGACATCCTGCAGGCTTTGCTCACGGTGCTGGGCAGTTACAACAATCTCCTCCAATTCCGCAGCAAGTGATAATGGCGCAATGGCCATCGCGGTAAGCGTCGCTAAGGCGACCAAAGTAGGGCGCAGAGCGTTATATTTATTAGTAGTGTTCATAGTGGTCCTTTGGTTTGTGATAACTCGAGAATCCTATTACGAACCCGCTTCCTACCATTACCATTTTGCGTCACACTGCATACCATTTTGCGACAAACCCTGTGCGAAATAGGTTATGCTGTATAAATGAACGCTTACGACCGACAAAACCCACTGAGAGTCTCTTCGTCTTTGCTGGCTGGTTTGGACATGGTTGAAAAGCATCTATCTATTGACCTTAAGCCATCTCTGCAAAAGGTGGGTCTAGAATATAAGGTAATTGAAAACAGTGATGGCTATGTTCACTTTCATCAATTTGTTGACTTTCTTAATGAAGCGTCAACGCGCTTTAACGGAGCGCCCATAGGCTTTCTACTTGCAAAGAAGCAAGGCATTCGCAATTTTGGACAATTAACCTTGCTCGTTAAAAGCGCTCCTACAATCGGCCGGGGTATAGCACTAGCTATGGAGCATGGACTGCTGTATAGCGAACAGTCGGCATGGGATTTGGAAGTTTCCAACGGATACGCGTCAATGAATAGACGCGACCGCGTTGTCTATAGCGGCAGCTTGATACAACTGCACGAGTATGCCATCACCTCAACTTATAGTGCTTTGCGCGATTTGGCGGGTAAGAATTGGCGAGCATCTTCAATATCCTTTTCCCATTCCAAGCCCTCATCAATCGAGCTCTACAGTCGTTTCTTTGAAGCCACTTTGCATTTTGATCAGACGGTCAATGCCATTGTCTTTCCGGAACAAGATCTTGATCGAAAAATTCCGACCGCCGACCCTCAACTTCTCAAAATAGTGCAATCGCACCTAAACTCACTCCTAATCGCAGTAAAAAGCAGTCATTCAATTTCTGCAAAAGTTGAACTTCATATAAGGCGAACCTTAGGCGTTAACAATTGCAACCTAGACAGCGTTTCCGAACTATTGGGGCATACTCCACGCTCGTTGCAACGTGCTCTGAAAAAAGAAAACAGTAGCTTTAGGCAACTGCTAAACGATGTTCGTATTAGCGTAGCGCAGCATTACCTACGTGACTCTAATATGTCGCTAACCGAGCTTGCTGATTTATTGGGATACCGAAACGTTAGCGCATTTTCGAGAGCGTTTAAAACGTGTACAAACTATGCACCACACGATTGGCGTAACTTGAATACGCTTGGTTAGGCGGTTGCTTACGCAAAGAGTGCGGGTCGTGTTGGCTAGGCCCATTAAAGGCAATGGAACACAGCGTGCACGAATTGCAACCTATACCTGACTGGCGTTTAGCGCTTTAAGTAGCCCACTGGAAGTAGGCCATAGTTACCTTCAACCACGACGGGTGAGAGCACGATGTAGTTACGACTTTTAAATATAAAGTTAAGCCCAGTGCGTTTATTCAACCTTGTTTCCAGCGCGTTATGCTCGATAAAGTGTGCATTTATTCGCCGAAAGAGTAGTCTTGTAGAGTTAACAACCAACTAATAACCTTTAGCATGAAACTACATAGATTTGCAGGACTTCGGCTTTGTTCACTGATGCTTATCCTTGCACTGACAGGTTGTTCAGACGCGCCCCAATCAAGTTCGACGTCACCGAGCACTAATGATGTGACGGCCCAAGCCCACCCAGAAATTCTCGGTGGCGAGCCACCCGTAAAACAAGCCCGGGCACCCTTGGAATGGGAGCAAAGTAAAACCTACGAGTCCTCTGCACCGGTACGGATTTTGATGGCCGACATGCAGCCTAATGTATACGACCCGAAAAACAAACTCGCGCGCGGGTGGGGACTGGACGGTGAAGCCAAACGCATGACCAAGCGTATTCCACCCGAAGAAGCCCAGCGCCTAAGGGATGAAGCTATGAAACTGCCTCCCAGCCCCCTGCTCCAAGCTCGTCAGGCCGCACCACTAAGCAGTAAGAGCCCAAGGGCGGGGACGAGTTTTGAAAGTCTAGACATCACTGAATGTTGTGGTGGCGGTGCAAATACACCACCTGACCCTGAATTAGCGGTTGGCCCCAACCATATCATTGCCGTGGTTAATGTGGCATTTGAGATTTACGACAAGAGCGGCGCAACCCTAGTATCGCCCACTACGTTCTCTAGTTTTTTCAGCAGTGTTGCAGCCTGTAATGGCGTGGCTGTATTCGATCCCAATGCGCTGTATGACGAGGAAGCTGATCGTTTCATTTTGGGGATCGATTGCGATGGCACTGATTACGGCATCGCCGTTTCGAGCACATCTGATCCATTAGGCAGCTGGGATCTGTATAGCTTTGCGACCGATTTTGGGGGCGCTTTTTTCGACTATCCTCACGCAGGAATTGGCGTTGATGCCATCTTTATGGGCTCTAACCAATTTGGAGGATCGCTACCAGGTGGTTTCGAAGGTCGCGTCTTTGCGATTGATAAAGCCGCTCTGTATGCAGGAGAGCCTTCGCCCCTTACGGTGGTCACACACAGCACTGGGGATGATGGCACGCCACAACCCATGAATTTACATGGTTTTAACGCGGGCACATGGCCTGAGTCGGGACCACACTACATCATGACTGAAGTGTTCGATGGCATTAACCACACCGTATGGTCATGGGCTGACCCTTTTGGTGCCAATACGTTTACTCGTGAGGGCAACCTCAACCTATCGGCCTCCACCGGAGTAACCGCAGGCTTTCCAGTCGATGTGCCACAAAGTGGTGGCGGCAACCTACAAGGTAATGACTGGCGCGGCTTAGACACCGAATACCGCAATGGCAACATTTGGATCACTAACACCATCGCTTGTAATCCAGGGAGCGGCACGGTTAATTGCTTACGTTGGGCAAAAATCAACCCAGCTACTCTCACCATATTGGATTCTGGTGTTATTGCCACTAATGGCGAATATCGAACGTTTCCAGATCTCGCTGTTAATCAATGTGGGGACATGGCCATTGGGTATACGAAAAGCAGCACGTCGATGTTCCCTGGCGTATTTGTAACAGGACGGGAAGATGCCGATGCCGCTGGCACAGTGCAAGCGGAAGTCCGACTGAAAGCGGGCGAAATTGCATACACCGCCTTCGATACTGCGCCTAGGCGTTGGGGTGACTATACGGGTATGACGATCGACCCAGACGGGCAAACCTTTTGGTATTTGGGAGAATACAGCAAAGATACTGGAAACCCAGCTGGCCGATGGGGAACCTACGTCGGCTCGTATAGTTTTGCAGGCTGCTCGTCTGCGGTGGTTGAAGTTGAAGAGCTCTGTGTTCCCATCAAAACAAACACCAATGGTGTCGCGGTTATCTGTTTATAACGCGGCCGCTGCAATCTAAAGGTCTAACTTTAAACTCCGAGCAAGGGGGCA
>CAYGNS010000040.1:0-4700 GCA_964351295.1 uncultured Gammaproteobacteria bacterium | reverse complement strand
GGCAACCTTTTGCCCCCTTCGATAGTGCCAGTAGTGAGCTGATCAAACCGTCTTTTAAGACTCGTAAATTGGATAGCGGTTACCGCTTTGCAGGTTTGACCAGTTACCCGTATAGGTATGTTTGTACTCACAATCAACGCGAGTAAACAGTGTGTGCGCAGTGGCAAAATCGAGTCGAAGCAAGCTTGGGATTTGATCTTGGCGTTCGTTGATAGTTTTAGACAATACGCTCCCGGTTAACTCCCAAACGTCGACCTGCGTGTCTCCGCGATCCATCGACTCTTGCACATTGGCACAAGCTTGCGTTAACACATCTAACATCAAAGGATGCTGCTGCGTGGCTAAAATAAGGCGATTCATCAACTGCGCAGAATTGTCCATGCTTTCGGCTACTACAATGGAACTCTGCCCAATAAGGCTTTCAAGACCCTCACTACTTGCGGATGATTGCGGCACAATGGCCACATCAATGTACAACCCACCAAACTTATACAGCACAGCCAACCGTGCAATATCGCTCTGCATTGCAGGGATCGTTAAGCGATCGAATAGTGCAGAATAACTCGGCTCTAGAGTCTCCAACAAAGCGCTAATAGCGGCACGGTCCCATAACCTTGCGGCATAGCTACTAAACACAGCTTGCGTGCGCGCCATAGCGCTCGCTACATCGTCAGGCACAGAAGGGGTGCCATCGAAGTTGCTCCAGTAGTTATGAATAACGCGGGGGATTTGCAAATGAAGCGTTCTCGAATCAAAGACTATTCAGCGTGAGGCTGTTGCAAACAATCTAACCCTCACTCGGAATCACCACAACCTTGCCACCCTGAATCGGGATTACGAAGTAATTTGACTTATCCACGAATTCATAAGCACCCACATCACAAATCTCATCACGCGTCTCACCGCGTTGATCGGTAGGGGTGCAATCTAGCAAATCGCCAGTATCCACTGCATTAGAGTCTTTCTCTAAAGCGTGCGTCATGGTGAGTCCACCATTATCAGACAACGGCAAAATGCCCGTTAATGCTGTACGAGCCATGGTGCCGCACGCGTCGCCTTGTATGATTGAAGCCGAGGATGCTACTAGATCATAGTAATTGACACAATCAACCACGCCGTCGGCCTCCGTCAAAATACTATTCGCCAAATCTAGAGAGGCGGCATTGACCTTTGCATTGAGGGGGTTAGGGTCTGGCATGATGAACGAAGCATTGTCTTTCAGCGTACTGTTTTGTAAATAAAAGCTCGTCGCGTTTTTGGTATGAATGCTACCCGCGCCGGTGTTAGACATATTGCCAGAAATCGTCGAGTTGATAATTTGCGGGCTGCTTGCACTGCCAATCGAAGAAATCGCGCCACCATAGCCTGCAGTGGAGTTGGAGTGAAGAGTCGAATTGGTCAGTACCAGACTGTTCCTCAAACTTATTCCAGCACCACTGCGGGTTGAGCTGTTGCCAGAGATGGTGGTTGAATCAATATCCAGACTTAGTGCCGTTGACGTAATGCCTCCGCCGTCAAATGTGGCCGTATTGTTGCTGATCACACTTCCCTGAATACTCATCGTAGTGCCGCTGGCAATAGCCATGCCTGCCCCGCCTTCGGTGCCTCTATTGTTAGCAAAAACCGAATTAACAATGGTCAAGGTATTGTTTGAAGCAGAGTAAAGACCGCCCCCAAATCTAGCCGTATTACCGCTTACAGTGGACTCGTTGAGAATGAGTCCACCACCCGCACCGAGTAGCAAAATCCCACCACCATTGCTTAAAGTAGGCGCCCCACCGGATAGAGTGAGATTGCTCAGCCAGACGTTCTCACCCGTCTCTAAATTTACGCTCATTACGCGCGACTCCACCGCCGCACTAATAGTTAAGCTGCTCAAAGTGCTCGCATCAATAGCCACAGGCTCCTCAACCAGCAACTCACTGACTTGCAGCATGATCGTGGCGTTGTTTAAGGAGGCGTCAAAGACGATGGTATCGTTAGTGCCTAGAGGGTCTACATTACTTGAGCTACACCCCCCAGTGAATGAACCATTATTGACCGATACAATCGCTTCGCGCAGCGTACAGCCAATGCCAGCATCGGCGTCATTGTCCACTGTAACAAGTGCCGCGTGGCTAGCACCGAAAGTGGCACTCAATACAGCGGCCGCCAGAAGTGAAAGTTTGTGATGATTTTGACGACGCATAAGCCCTCCGCAAATCGGTTTTTGCGAAAATAGTAGCACACAACCACGTCCTGAGTGCGAACCGACATCTCGATTAAAATTGCGTACTGATTTAATTTATTGCCCACTTAACTAGGGCACTAAATACAAAGTGCGCCATGGTTTGAAGGCTTCGTAATAGCAAATCGGAATAAAGAATTCTATTTCTTACGGCTTGCGAGTGGTCTAACGATTCGTTGTGGCGTTAGCGGCATCTCCGATACGTTGGATGATTAAGCGCGTGGGGCTTGATTAGCCCTTCTTCGCTTTTTCAGTGACGGCACTCCAACAACCACGGATAATGTAGAGTGATCTTGATTAAGTCTAATCTGGCGTAAACAATGTTTGTAACAAGGGTGTGCGATGCGAAATAAGCGATGGGTTGCCGTTGGAAAAGTAGCGGCTGTTGGTTTAGTTATGCTTAGCTTAGGGGTTGGGCTTGCTAGCGTATTCGATCAGCCAGAGTTTATAGTGTGGGATGATCCGTGGCAGCAGCCACGAATACACTTGCACTCTCAAGAGTACATGGTTGTTGCCGGCACCCCGTGGGCAGCGCAAGCAGCCGCCGACATATTGGATGCGGGAGGCAATGCCTTTGATGCGGCCGTGGCAGCACTGTTAGTGCTCAATGTCACCTTTGGCGAGGCCGCGAGCTTTCCAGGGATTGCTCCCCTAATGATTTACGATGCGGTAAAAAACGAGACTCGTTCATATGTGGGCGTAGGCACGGCTCCAGCGGCGGCCACCATTGATGCCTATAAGGCGCGCGGATTTAAGGTAGTGCCAAAGATGGATATCTACTCTCAGTTAATTCCCGCATCACCCGACGTGATCGCCACACTGCTCAGCGAGTACGGCACTAAATCATTTAAAGAGGTTAGTGAGCCGGCCATAAGCATTGCCCGAGAAGGCTTTCCCGTGCACAAGATCATGCAGCAAAACCTTAACTTGAATTTTGTGGAGCGTTTTGGTTTTAACTTTCTTCTACCCTACAACTCAAAGGTCTATTTAGATAACCGTTGGTGGCGGCCGTTACGGCATAAGCAAAAATTTACGCGGCCAGATTTGGCTAATACGTTTAGCCAATTAGCCCAAGCTGAAACGGATGCCCTACTCAAGGGCGGCGATCGAATGGTGGGGTTGCAAGCCATGCGAGATTATTTTTATAAGGGCCCACTCGCCGACAAGATTGTGCAACTACACATCGACAAGTCAGGCCTGATTACAGCTGACGATTTAGCCAATTATTCAGGGTATTGGGAAGAGCCGCTGTCGGGCGAGTTTCAAGACTTTGAGATTAAAACCAACGGCACTTGGACACAAGGAATTGTAGTGCCCATGGTGCTGCAGATTCTTGATGGCATCGAGCTAATATCGATGGGGCATAACTCTGAACAATACGTGCATACGGTCGTTCAGGCCATTGAGCTCGTTATGGCCGATCGAGAGGCCTTTGTTGGTGACTCCACTTTTGTTGACGTACCAATCAAGCAGTTATTAAGCCAAGAGTATGCCGCAGCGCGGCGCGAGTTAATCACCAACAATGCCTTTAAAAATATACCTAATGCGGGCGCTCCCACCGAACTGCAGGCGGTGGGTGAGCAAGTTAACTTGAGCGAGCCAGTCGCATCGCTCTACAACAAAGACATCGGTCGCGATACCAGCTACCTCAGCATCATCGATAAACAGGGTAACGCGGTATCGATGACCCCCAGTGACTTTCCTCATTCCCCAATGGTGACCGACACAGGGATGACCATGGGAATTCGGATGACGCAGTTTAGACTAGACCCGAACCACCCCTCCGCCCTCGAACCCGGTAAACGTCCGCGAGTGACACCGCATGCTGTCATGCTACTGAACAAAGAGGACAAGTCACTTTACATGAGTCTAGGCACCCCAGGCGCCGACATGCAGACGCAAGCCTTAGTGCAAGTTTTATTAAACCACCTAGTGTTCGGTATGGACATTCAAACGGCGGTAGAACAGCCACGGTTTCGCGCACAAAACTTCCCCAGTTCATTTGCACCCCACAGCTATTCACCAGCAACAATCGACTTAGAAGATGAGCTGTATCAAACCATCGCGGCCGATCTAAACAAGCGTGGTTACACTACGAAACGATTTAACCGACTACACAATCACTTTAGCGCAGTAGGGGCGATTGTTGTAGAACATGATCGACTCGCGGCCGGCGCCGACCCCCGAGAAGGCACGACGGCAGTAGGACTTTAGTCGACTAGCACTTGCCGATTAGGTGTTAAGTACGACGTCTTAATAAGCCATAAAAGGTTCATACGCGGACCCACGATCAAGATAAATCGGGTTGTAAATGAAGCGATAGCATAATACTTGGAAAGGGCGGGAGCGGTTTTTGGAATGGAAATACGCCGTTGCATGAGGTTTTAACTTTATGATTTTGCGACGTCAACCGTTAACCTGCCAGTACCCTGCGGCCGTAAAGGATTGTTAACCGGTTAACGCCTCTTTACCC
>CAYGNS010000039.1:0-10119 GCA_964351295.1 uncultured Gammaproteobacteria bacterium | reverse complement strand
AGCAGGGGTAGATCCTTCGATCATGGGGTATGGTCCCGTGCCCTCAACTAAAAAAGCGCTTAAGCAACTTGGTTTAACGATGCAAGATATCGACTACGTTGAGTTAAACGAGGCATTCGCTGCGCAAGCGCTACCCGTACTCAAAGATCTTGATCTATTGGATTCGATGGACGAAAAAGTAAACGTACATGGTGGTGCGATTGCACTTGGACACCCTTTTGGTTGCTCCGGCACACGCATTTCAGGCTCGCTTTTGACGGTAATGCAAGACCGTGACTTCACTCTCGGTATCTCGACTATGTGTATCGGTTTGGGGCAGGGCATCACTACTGTGATGGAGCGCATTAACTAAAGGCCTTCTCGTTATTAATCTATTTAAATCAATAGCTTGTGAATCAATGTTAAACCTACCTAGAGTGAGCATGGTATGCGGTTCTACGATTGTTTGACCGCTCCAAGCCCACGTCGCGCGCGCATTTTTCTAGCGGAAAAGCAAGTTCCGCACGACACGGTGCTGATCGATCTGCTGCAAGGCGAGCAGCTCACGGATGCGTTCAAAGCGATTAATCCACGTTGTACGGTGCCAGTCTTGCAGCTCGATGATGGCACGGTATTGACCGACAATGCGGGTATTGCTGCCTACTTAGAGGCGGCGTTTCCAGCTATTCCCTTGCTAGGACGATCTCCTAGCGAAAAAGGGCTTATTGCCGATTGGAATGCCGCCATTGAGTTCGATGGATTTTACGCGATCGCCGAAGCACTGCGTAATGGCTCACCAGGCATGCAAGGACGGGCACTCACGGGTCCAGACAACTATGCGCAAGTGCCTGAGTTGGCTGCGCGAGGGCGCAAGAGAGTGGAACTGTTTTTCCAACGCCTGAATGCGCATTTGGTGGGGCGCGATTTTGTGGTCACGAGTGCTTTTTCGCAAGCTGACATCACGGCGGCTGTTGCGGTTGATTTTGCTCGAATTATAAAAATAAAGCCAAGCGAAGAACATCATCCTGAAATTGTTCGGTGGCGGTCCGGGCTCGCGCAAAGACCGAGCTTTTCGCTGTAGTTGCACGTTGTTGAGAGAGCACCAGTAGTATGGGCATCGTTGTTGCAGTCTCACAGGCTCTTGGTCTACTGGCGTATTGGTTCAATGCGCCAAACGCCGCCAGCCGATCTGTGCGCTCAAGTGCTATCGTGGGATTGGTGCTTATGGGACTTTGGAATACGCTTTGGTATGGTCTGCGTCACCTTGAGCAGTTTTGGGGTCAAGCGGCGATTATCACGGGTTTAATAATGGTGATGGCCGCGCTCGATCTATCTGGGCGTCGTCTTAGTATGCCGAGCCCGGTCATTGTGGCCGCACTTTTGGCCAGTTTTGCGCTGTACGCGGTTACACTAGTGCGCCTCAATCTAGGCCTGACTATCATTGCTTAGATAAGTCAGCGGAGATTTACGTGAAGACCTAATGCGCTAAACATTAGGTAATATGAGTTCAGTTTGCTTAGAGTTTTCAACGGAGAAAAACATGCTTCAAACCAATCGAATCGCGCGGCGGACAGCGATATCGTCCCATGTGCTTGCGTGCCTTTTAGGTATAGTCGTGCTACTTCTTGCGGGCTGCAGTCAAGAGACTGGCACCTCGAGCGATAGTGCTAGGAATGTGATTGATACGGAATATCCTGAAGCCGTTTTTTGGGGCGATACGCATTTACATACCGCTAATTCAGTGGACGCATTTGGCTTTGGGACGCGACTAGATGCGGAGCAGGCCCTTCGGTTTGCCCGTGGCGAAGAGGTGACCTCTACGCGTGGTGTCCAAGCTAAGTTAAGTCGACCGTTGGACTTTTTAGTGATTGCAGATCATAGCGACGGCCTTGGTTTGACAAAGCAGATTTACGAGGCTCCAAGGATTTTGGTGCGCGACCCATTGTTGCGTCGTTGGTGGGATGAGATGCATGAAAGCGAAGCGGGAAGCTTGGCCGTTACCGCTGAGATTATAGACCGCGCAGCCCGCGGAGATTTACCCGACCATTTGATTAATTCTGCTCGCCAGACGAAGCGCGTGAGCAAAATTTGGAAGGCCCACGTCAAGACCGTTGAACGTTACAATGATCCAGGTACATTTACCGCTTTCGCGGGTTTTGAATACACGCCTATGCCTAATGGCAATAATTTGCATCGCGTGGTTATGTTCAAAGATGGCAAAGATAAAACCAAGCAAGTAATCCCTCTTGGCTCCTTTGCGCATCCAGACCCCGAGGAATTGTGGGCTTGGATGCAAGAATACGAAGATACGATTGGTGGCCGCGTTTTGGCTATGCCGCATAATAGTAACGTGTCCAATGGTCTTATGTTTGCGATGGAGCGCTTGGACGGTTCACCAATTGATGCGGCGTATGCTGAAATTCGGGCTAAGTACGAACCTGTTGTAGAGATTACGCAAATAAAAGGTGACAGTGAAAGCCACCCATTTTTGTCGCCTAACGACGAGTTTGCCGACTTTGGTGATGCCGGATGGGACAAATGTAACTTAACATGTGAAGAAAATATGCCTCCGGAGAGTTACTCCGGAAGCTATGTGCGCGAAGCACTAAAACGCGGTCTCGAAATCGAACAAGCCGTAGGCGTTAATCCTTACGCTTTTGGAGTGATTGGCGCCACGGACAGTCATACCTCTTTAGCGACGGCGGACGAAGACAACTTTTATGGCAAACATACGGGTAACGAAATTAACGTTCCTGAACGCGCCGTAACGCCACAGAACTTAGGTACTCGAGAAGGACGTTTTGGCTGGCACTATCTTGCCAGTGGATACGCTGCGGCGTGGGCCACATCGAATACACGTGAAGCTATTTTCGACGCATTTAATCGCCGCGAAGTGTATGCAACCACGGGTCCTCGTATGCAAGTGCGATTGTTTGGCGGCTTTAGTTTTAGCGAAGACGATTTGTCGAGCGATTTAGTGAAAGCTGGTTATGAGCGCGGTGTGCCCATGGGTGGCGAAATCAGTACTATTGATGCGGAGGTTCCAACGTTTATCGTTGCCGCGCAAATGGATCCGCAGGGGGCTAACCTTGATCGCATTCAAATTGTGAAGGGCTGGTTAGATGCGACAGGCCAAACGCAAGAGCGCATCTATAATGTGGTTTGGAGCGAGGCGGAGCAGCGCATGCTTGACGAGCAAGGGCGCCTGCCCGCGGTGGGGAACACGGTGAACCTAGAAGATGCCACTTGGACGAATAGCATTGGTAGCGTGGAGTTAAGTGCCGTGTGGCAAGATCCTGACTTTAATCCAGCTGAGAATGCATTTTACTACGCACGAGTGCTCGAAATCCCGACACCCTCTTGGCCCTTGTACGATGCGGTTCGGTACGAGCTCGAACTCGGTGATGACGTGCGGCGCTTTCAGCAAGAACGAGCCTATACCTCGCCTATCTGGTACAAGCCTCCCGCTGGTATGTATCAGCTTGATAGTGATGCTCCTGTCACGACGCAGGCAGCGCAGCCATTATCGACCAACTCTGACTCAACCTCGCCAGTGTTGAATTAAGGCCCAGGATGCAAGACAAATTATGCCGCTTTTTTGCTTTGCTCTAAGCCATTGGCTTAAAGAGCCATTAGTACATTTCCTCATTGCTGGAGCATTAGTTTTTGCCTATTTTGAGTGGCTGGTGCCAGTAGATACCGAGGCAAACACGATTGTGCTCTCCAGCGAAATGCTCAGCGACATGCGGGCTAGCTGGAATGAGCGTTGGCGACGACCTCCTACCACCGAAGAGTTTGAAGGTTTAATTGCCAATGCCATCAAAGAGGAAGTGTTCTATCGCGAGGCATTACGGTTGGGGTTGGATCGTGATGACGCTGTAGTGCGAAACCGCATGATTCAAAAAATGCGGTTTTTAAACAGTAATCGGGTGAACTCGCCAAATGCCGAGCAATTGCAAGCGTGGTTTTCTGAGCATTCCAATCTCTACCAACTGCCCACCACGTATCGCTTTCAGCAAGTCTATTTGGGTCGGGATCTCTCGCAGCAGCAAACGGCCGAGCTCATGGCTAGCCTCAAAGCGCACGAGCCAGATCAGGCTATTGCAGTGCTGGAAACCTATCGTAAGCCTTTAAGTTTACCCAATGATTTTATGGATATCAGCCGTGACGATATTGCCCGTCAGTTCGGCCAGTCGTTTGCCGATGACTTGGCGGATGCTGAGCTCAATACCTGGGTAGGGCCAATTTTCTCAGGGTTTGGTCAGCACGCAGTGTTTATCTCGGTTAGACAGGTGCGGGCCAGTGCGTCGCTTGATGATGCTCAAACGCGCCAACGAGTGGAAAACGATTGGTTAGCGACGCAACTCGCAGATGCTGAAACACGAGCACTTGAGGCGATGTTGGAAGATTATAAAGTAGTCATTGCAGAGTAGTGCTCATGCATCCCTCAAATTGGCTCGAGCATAGGCTTTGGAGCCGAGCGCCGATTGTGCGTGCGAAGCCGTTATTGCAGCACCTTTTCATGTTAGGGTTCACTCTTACAGCGCTATTATTCTTCAGTATTAGCGTGTCAGCGGACGAACTCAAGCCTGCGTATCTGGAACTCACCGAAACACGCGCGGGCACGTGGCAAATTTACTATAAAACGTCGGCACGATCCCGCCTTGCTAGGCAGAGCGAACTCAGCGTTCCTGAGACGTGCACTTTGCTGACGCCGTTGTCGATGAAGATCGATCTAGGCAACCAAATCCAAACCGGCGTAATGGAGTGTATAACCAGCTTGAGTGGCCAGCGCGTTGGCATACAGGGACTCAATGCCACCAATACTGATGCACTTGTGCGTTTGCAAAGTTTGTCCGATCCGCTGGTGACTCTGCGTTTAACGCCGCGCGAACCGCACGCAACGGTTCCGCTTGCAGACACCTCTGCGCTGATTTCGAATGTGGCGTGGACTTATACCCTAATCGGCATTGAGCATATTGTTTGGGGCTACGACCACTTGCTCTTCGTGTTGGCCATGGTCTTATTACTCTCGGGTTGGCGGCGCATTGTATGGACGGTAACTGCATTTACAGTGGCGCATAGCTTGACCTTAGTCGGAACCACATTGGGTTGGTTTGCACTGGCGTCCCGACCCGTAGAGGCCATCATTGCGCTATCAATTTTGTTCCTAGCGGTAGAGATTCTTAAAAAGCGACCCGGTGAATTGCGCTTTTCGGAGCGAGCTCCGTGGATCGTCGCATTCTCGTTTGGGTTGCTGCATGGCTTTGGTTTTGCTGGCGCATTGGCCGAAATAGGGTTGCCGGCCAATGATGTGCCACTTGCGTTGTTCAGTTTCAATCTCGGCGTAGAGATTGGGCAGCTTGCTATTGTCGCGGTGGCCTTAATTGTTTTGCATGTGCTACGTCGCTGGCAGCCTGTGGTCACTGAGCGCACGGTAATGGTGGCTACCTATGCGATTGGTATTACGGCAAGCTTTTGGTTTATTGAACGGCTAATCACGTGAATGCGTTACTGTTACGACTCAGTTTTGCGCGGCGGCCTATACGCTGCAACCTTAACCGCTCAATCTCATTTAAGCTCCCGAGGAATACTCTAATGTACAATAAAGTCACAGCGCTGAAGTTCTCTATGCTGCTCAGTCTCCTGGTTGGTGCGGTCTTTTTAACTCTACCTGCAATCGCACAAATTGACGCCACCAATCAGTCGGAGGTTGGCGATGACCCTTTTGCCATCAGTGTCTATAAAACACCGACTTGCGGCTGCTGTCAGAAGTGGATTGACTATATGGCCGATAACGGCTTCGTTAGCGAGGTGATCGAGCAAGATGATCTTAATCCGTTAAAAACCCAACTCGGCATTGCAGGGCGCTATCGTTCGTGTCATACAGGTGTGGTAACTAGCGCGCAGGGCGAGTATGTGTTTGAAGGGCACGTGCCTGCCGAGTATGTGAAGCAGTTTTTAGCTAACCCACCTGCAGGCGCACTCGGACTTTCAGTGCCAGGCATGCCCGTTGGCAGCCCAGGCATGGAAGTAGGGGAGCGCAAAGACTATTACCAAGTTTTGTTGCTTATGGCGGATGGCAGCGATACGGTCTTTGCGCACGTAAATGCGCCGCAGTAAGCGCGAAGATTAAGCAGAGCTGGGCAGCAAATATTCGCTCATCGCTTGAATGTTTTCGGCGATCTCTTCTTCCTCTTCAGAAAAATAGGCGATGTGAAACATGGCATCGCCTCGCTGCACGAGTGGGATATTTTGTTGGCCGATTACAATTCCACTTCTGCGTGCTTTCACTAAGCCCAGCGTTTCGCCCATAGGGCTGCCAATTTCAGCCAGCAGATCATTTTTCTCCACGTAGTCACCTAATTTTTTTAGGTTGCGGACAAAGCCACTGCGATGCGCACGCACCCACGAACTCGTATTGGCGACATAGGGTGTTGCAACGAGTTTACGTTGCCGCTTTTTAATCATGCCAAGCTTGGACAGCACGTTGAGTATGCCGCGCAAGCCGGCGCGAATCGACAGTTCGTCAAATCGCAGGGCTTCGCCGGCTTCGTATAAAAGTATACGAGTATTGGTGTCTAAGGCCGCCTCGCGCAACGAGCCGTCGCGCAAGTTGGAGTTCATGAGCACGGATACGCCAAAAGCTCGAGCAAGCTCGGCTGTTTCATAGTCTTCCAGATTAGCGCGTATTTGCGGTAAGTTGGATCGGTGAATGGCTCCTGTATGCAAATCAATACCATAGTCGCAGCGCTGCACTATTTCTGTTAAAAAGCGATGTGCGACAACGGCCGCGAGCGAACCTTGCTCAGAACCCGGAAACGAACGATTGAGGTCTCGACGATCAGGCATATAGCGGCTTTTATTGAGTACTCCGTAGACGTTTACCATTGGCGCTAGGATAAGCGTACCGTTGGTAATCGCGAGCGCTTTGTGCGTCATTAGGCGACGCACAATCTCGATGCCATTTATTTCATCACCGTGTACAGCGGCCGATACGAAGAGGGTGGGCCCGGTTTTACGCCCCCGACGGACGTGGATTGGCATGTTGATCTCGGTATCGGTATACAAACGTACCAATGGCATATCGATATTAACGGACTGGCCACGCTTGATTTCAGTGCCCGCGATGATCAATGGTTCCACAATGGTTTTGTGGGCGCTGTTGTTCAAGTTGTTGCTCAAGTTGTTGTTCAAGCTACTGTTCAACCTTTACCACGTGTTTTAGTTCGATGCGGTTTGGCATTTTTCTCAATGTATTCATAAATCATCTGACCGACGTCGATGTTCGTAGCTTTTTCGATGCCTTCTAAACCGGGAGTAGAGTTTACTTCCATAACCACTGGACCATGGCTAGATTGCAGAATATCCACGCCACACACACCAAGCCCCATTACTTTAGCTGCCGAGACGGCTGTGGCTCGCTCGTCTTTAGATAAGCGGACCACCGTAGCCGAGCCGCCACGATGTAGGTTGGACCTGAACTCACCTTCGCCCCCTTGCCGTTTCATTGCGGCAACCACTCGATCGCCTACCACCAAGCAGCGGATGTCCGCTCCATTGGCTTCTTTTACGAATTCCTGAACCAAAATTTCGGCGTTCAAGCCCATAAATGCTTCAATCATCGCTTCGGCGGTTTTGTTGCTTTCGGCTAATACGACGCCAATACCTTGCGTGCCCTCCAACAATTTAACGACGAGCGGGGCACCGCCCACCATATTAATTAAGTCTTTGATATTGCTCGATTTGTTGGCAAAACCTGTGCGCGGCAGGCCAATGCCTTTGCGGGATAAAAGCTGTAGCGATCGCAGTTTATCGCGCGAACGGCTGATCGCCACGGATTCATTAATCGAGAATGTGCCCATCATCTCAAATTGACGTACAACGGCGGTTCCGTAAAAGGTAACCGATGCGCCGATACGCGGGATAATGGCATCATAGTGTGGCAATTCGGCACCTTCGTAGCGCACCACAGGGCGGCTTTTGGTTATATCCATGTAACACTGCAGCGTGTTAATAACATCTACTTCATGCCCACGCGCGATGCCGCTTTCGACAAGACGCTTGGTCGAATAAAGGTTCGGTGCTCTAGAAAGTACGGCAATACGCATGGTTTGCTCTCGTTTGCCTAAGGCAAATTTGGTGTTGGCAATATGGGGTCTTCGCAGCGTTATGGTGGCTGAGTGGATTAATTGAGTAAAGGGTTTGTGGCGAATTTTAAGCCTGCGAGGCTGAGTAATCCTAACTTCAACGTTGCACTTATACTGAGACACTGCACAGTTATAAGTGCCTGGGTACGCTGTGCAGTTTACAACAGTAGTAACGTCGCTAGACCCAGAAAACTCATAAATCCTACGACATCGGTAACGGTAGTCAACACGACCGAACCAGATAGGGCTGGGTCTAGATCGAGGCGTTCCAGAATCACCGGAATAAGCATTCCGGCCAGGGCGGCGGCGAGTAAGTTAATTAGAATTGCAGCGGCGATCACCACGCCTAGCATCGGATTTCCGAACCATAGGTAGGCGAGCACACCAACCACAATGGCCCAGAGCAAGCCATTAAGTAAGCCGACCCCGAGTTCCTTAAACAACAGCGTACGCGTGTTTTTTATATTCAATCGGTCGAGTGCCATGCCACGAATCACAATGGTCAGCGTTTGACTGCCCGCTATGCCGCCCATGCTCGCTACAATAGGCATTAGCACCGCCAAAGCGACAAGTTGTTGCACGCTATCTTCAAACAAGCCGATGACATAGGAGGCAAGTAATGCGGTGAGCAGATTGATGCCGAGCCACACAGCGCGTCTTTTCGCAGAGCCGATTACTGGTGCAAACAAGTCATCTTCTTCGTCTAACCCCGCCATGCTCATTAGCTGATGGTCGGCCGAGTCCTGCAGAATAGTGGCGGCGTCTTCAGCGGTTATACGACCCAAATAATAACCTTGTGTGTCGACCACCGCGGCCGAAATGAAATGGACTTTACGGAACTCAGAGGTAACCTCGGATATGTCCGCGTCGGGCTCAAAGGTATGGTCGTTGGCGAGTAGCGGCAAATCTCTGAGCAATACTTCATCATCGGCTTCTAAGATGCTCGATAGGGCGACTGCACCTTGATAGCGGTCCGCTCGGGAAATGATAAATATACGATCAGTGTAGTCTGGTAGACCGCGCCGTTTAATATTGTCCAACACTTGTCGTACGCTGCGAGTAGCCGAGTATCGATAACCGTCATGCCGCAACCAGCGACCAACTTGATCGTCTTCAAAGCTTAGAGACTCACGAACCTGCTCCTGAATCACTTCCGATAAATTATCAACAACGTCTTGTGCCACCTCGTCATCAATCAGATCGAGTACGTCGGCCACGTCGCCCGCGGCCATGTTCTCGGTGAGATCCTGCAGTTCCTGCAGTGACGCATCTTCTAGTAGCGCAGCCTTAATTTCGTCGTGCAGATAAGGTATAACCGCACCGCGCTCCTCAACGCCCAGCGCTTCCCACAACTCACCTCGTTCGGTTTGCGGCAAGCTTTCGAGTTGATGAGCTAATTCGCCTGGGTGATTAAAGGCGATATTAGTGGTCGGTAAATCTGGTTCCATTGTATGACTAGGTGCAGTGTTACTGTAAGAGTAGGGGCGGGCGATGAGCGAGGGCTCGATCAACAACAACGTCTAACCCACAGTTTACCTTATCCGTTGAGCAAACCATATTGCAGCACAGGATTTAAACTAAATAGGGTTGTTGCTATTAAAGGATTGCGAAAAATTGAGTACTGCGGGTTGCGATTTGGCGGATTGTGTCGGCGTTGCGCTACTCAGAAGACCGTTTTGATGCGTTGACGTTGGCTTGTTGGTGTTGTTTTGCCCGCCAAAATCAATCACAATCGAACCAATCGGAATTTTATCTCTTCGCCTCTAACGCCTCCGCGCTGCTTCATGTCCACCCAAAGGTAAAAAAATGAATTCACTTAAGGTTTTAATTATCTCCCTATTGTTGCTTTGCTCAACTAATGCTTTCGCAGCAGTTGAGGGTAACGCGACTTCATCTGCATTACTTGCAAAAGCGCAACAGCAAGGCACGGTGCGCGTGATCTTAGAGCTTGATGTGCAGTTTGCCGCGGAGGGTAGCTTAGCCGGCGCGG
>CAYGNS010000038.1:0-10157 GCA_964351295.1 uncultured Gammaproteobacteria bacterium | reverse complement strand
CTGTTGGTAAATGACGAACTTCCCACCGAAATCTCTTCGAAGTGATACTCATAGTCATTCAAGCGCTCGCCCAGCGCCTGACCGTCGATTTGCACTCGCGCCAGCTCTTTGTCGAGCATCTCATCGTCTTCAAGGCGCAATTGCAAATCCTTAGGCAAACCAGTCTCAGCGGGCCTAAAGGAATCTTCTTCGTCAAAACTAGCAAACGTCGATTCACCAATTTCATCGACTAATTCAAGCACCGAGTCCTCACGGGGCAACTTCTTAATGTCCTTGAACTCAAGCGCTCTGACAGCCGCTCTAAAATCAGTCCATTGCACTGGATGGCCTAGCTCAAAAACTCGCTCGAGCGCTCGATCAACCGTGCCAATTCCAATCACGGGTTGCTCAACGGTACCGTTATAATCGGTCCAGTCCTCATCGTTGAAATCAACCACCAAGAAATCCAATTCTTGTAAAACCGCGGGCCAAGTTTCGGCCGTCACGTCTACATCAATCGCCTCGGCGATCGTCCACGGCAGCTCATGTTTCACAAGATTAAAGAAAGAGCGCAGTATGATTTGCTCGCGTTTAGCCACGCCGATAAAGGCGAATGTTTTGGTAGAAGCAGAACTTTCCATTATTTAAACACTGAAATCATTATTCGAGTTCCTATTAGCAAGCGGCTATATATTGATTGGCGCAGGGCACGTGCGCCAATCGTGCAACCATACAAGTTCGGGACACACGCGGTAAAGTATCATGTGGCTATAAATCAAAAAAAATGCCTCAATCGAAAAACAGGTTGATCAAAAAAATGCAACAAGCGACATAAAAAACTGTAAAAAGAGCGCAAGTACGCCCCATCATCACTGAAACGTTTCCCAATGCCCGCACTTAGGACAATGCCAATGGATGGATTTAACGCGATACCCGCACACGCTACACGTATATTGATGACTGGTCTGCTGGGCTTTTTCGAGTAACGCTAGCAAGGCTTTCTCTTGCACTGCATGCTCGATATCTTGTTGTTTGGAGCCCTCAAGAAATAGTTGAGCGGCGGCTCCCGTAATACCGGCCGCGCCAATGAGCGTTACGATCATTTCTTGCGCCTGAGGCTTACCAAACAGCTCAACACAGGCTTCGTGCCAGGCTGCAAAGCTGCGCTCACTGCGCGGTAGCGTCGCCATGGATTGCAAAAACTGGGCTAGCGCATCTCGTTCATTATTTTTCTTATACGCACGCACAATTTTTTCCACGACTAGGTCAATCAAACTCGGGTGTCGTTCGGCGAGGTCTCGCCAATGACGCGCAGCATTAAGATAATCATCCAGCGCATACGCCAGATCACCTTTGAGCAACAATACACGGGGCGACGCTTTATTAACAGATGCTGCATTACGCAAAAAGCGATCCGCATTCGCATACTGAGCAGCCGTGATCGCTTCTTCTGCGAGCTCGCACCAGTAGTGTGCAAGGGACTCATTTAATTCCGGTTTGTCTTGACGCCGATGCAAAAGTATTACGTCGATGGCACTGCGCCACTCCTTTTCGCGTCGATAGATTTTCTCAAGCCCTTCGATGGCCCGTTTGCGATACAAGGGCGAATCCATCAACTCTTTGTACAAATTCTCAGCACGATCGAGCAACCCAGCATGATCATAGTCTTGTGCAAGTTCGTAGATCGCTTGCAAACGGTGCTCATCCGACAAGTGCGGCCGCGCAATCAGGTTCTGGTGTACGCGGGTAGCCCGATCCACCTGTCCCTTGCGCCGAAATAGCCCCCCAAGAGCAAGATGCAGCTCCACCGTCTCGCTGTCTACTTCTATGGCCTTAATAAACACCTCAATGGCCTTATCGGGCTCCTCATTGAGTAAGTAGTTGAGTCCTTTAAAGTAGTCTTCGCTGATTTTGCGTTGCTGGGCTCGGCTGCGACGCGCAATGATCCAGCGCGTGAGCTGCACGCCACACAAAAAGGCCAGCGCAATCGCTGGCCAGGTCCAATCAATAGAACTTAACCAAGGCAAAAGCTAAACCTCATCCTTAATAGGCGCTGAGCGCAAGTTTTGCACTTCTCGCTCAGCCTTTAACAAGTCCTTTTTCGTCTTACCCAATGACCGCTTGTGCTTATACAGTGACAAACTCATAAAGAGCACACCAAAAAACAGGCCCACCAAAAACGGCAAGGTAACCAACACAAACATAGGTAATGCGTACTCAACACCAAAGTAATAACGCACCAACACGCTCTCGGGATTCTTCATCTCCAGCGTAAGCAAGAAAAAGCAGATAACTACAAAGAGGATGAGTGCGAGTGCTCGTTTCATAGGACTTCAACTGATTTGGGTTTAATCGGGAATGTGTAGAACTCTAGTATAGATATGTTACAGCGATCTGCACAAAAGACCAATTATCGCTCCGCGTTCTTGAACAATCTAAAACTGTGCTCTAACTAAGCCCGATGTGGGTCGCCTAATGGCGACTATTGTTCAAAACAATTCTAATAAACGAGCTTTCCTAAATTGCCCTTTTACCCATTTAAACTGTTTCGACTAGGAGTCCACACGCTCTTTAAGTTCTTTGCCCGGCTTAAAGTGAGGCGAAAATTTGCCCTCTACCATAACGGTCTCGCCAGTCTTCGGATTGCGGCCGACACGCGCTTCTCGGTAGTGCAACGAAAAACTGCCAAAACCGCGGATCTCGATACGATGACCTTCTGTGAAGCTGTCGCTCAAATGTTCGAGTACGGCCTTAACGGCTAGCTCTACGTCTCGATGAGCTAAGTGCGGCTGTTGCTCTACTAACATTTCGATTAACTCAGAACGAGTAATGGTGGTTTGTATCGACATCAGAGCAATTTATAGTTTTGGAAGGGTTGAGAAGAACGATCGAGGACCAAGCCAACGCCAAGCGGGGTAGATACCAATCTACACAGTTCAGCGCGCCAGTATAGAGATGAGGGGTAAACGGTGCAAGTACGGTTTTTGAAAAACCTTAACTTTTACAATGGTTTAAGTGTCTTTTTGAGCAAAATACACTCTTGTCAGTCGCGACAAAACCACCTTAGCTACTCCAATAAAACCGCTAACAAATAGAAAACCCGATAGCGAAAAAAAGCCGTTAAAGAAAAAACCCCGGTGGCGAAAAAAAAAGCCGCCGGCATTTGCATGCAAGCGGCTCTTTAACTTCCGACTCTTAAGTCTACTTATTGAGCTGCTCTTTAAGCTTCTCAGCAAGCAAACTTGAACCGGTGTCTTCACTGTTGCGACCATACTCTTCAATGGCTTCGCTTTCGTGCTGTGCTTCCAGCGCTTTGATCGACAGAGAAATGCGACGGGTCTTGCGGTCAATTGCAGTCACCTTAGTCTCTACCTCATCGCCTACATTGAACAGCGTACTTGCATCGGCAACATGATCTCGAGAGATTTCTGCTGCACGCAAGTAGCCGTCAACGCCATCGGCAAGATCCAGTGTTACACCACGCGCATCTACTTCACGCACAGTACCTTTCACTACGGCACCTTTGCTGTGGGTTGCAACGAAATCAGTAAACGGATCGCCCGAGGCTTGCTTAACGCCTAACGAAATGCGCTCACGCTCTGGATCAACAGCCAATACCACGGCTTCGAGTTCATCGCCTTTTGCGTAATTGCGAATCACTTCTTCACCGTCTTCATTCCACGACAGGTCACTCAAATGAATAAGTCCGTCAATGTTGCCATCTAAGCCAATGAATACACCAAAATCGGTGATGGATTTAATGCGGCCCACCACTTTATCGCCTTTGCGATGTGTGGCGGCGAAGCTTTCCCATGGGTTGCTACGACACTGTTTCATACCCAAAGAAATGCGACGACGATCTGCGTCGATCTCTAGTACGACCACTTCAACTTCGTCATTCACTTGGCAGATTTTGCTCGGATGAACATTTTTGTTCGTCCAATCCATTTCTGACACGTGTACTAAGCCTTCAACACCATCTTCTAGCTCTACGAACGCGCCGTAATCGGTAATGTTAGTTACTTTACCAAAATGCTTCGTTCCTTCGGTAAAGCGGCGCGCCAAGTCTTGCCATGGGTCAGAACCCATTTGCTTGATACCCAATGAAACGCGGGCTTTCTCGCGGTCGAACTTCAACACGCGTGCTTCAATATCTTGGCCTACTTCTAAAATTTCGGATGGGTGCTTAACGCGTTTCCAGGCCATATCGGTAATGTGCAATAGACCGTCGATACCACCCAGATTGATGAAAGCACCGTAGTCGGTAAGGTTTTTAACAATACCTTTAACAATTTGGCCTTCTTCAATGGTTTTAAGCAGTTCTTCGCGCTCAGCACCAATTTCGTTTTCAACAACCGCACGGCGCGAAACCACCACGTTGTTACGAATTTTGTCGATCTTGATTACTTTTAACTCAAGGTCGCGATTTTCTAAATACGCTGAATCTTTAACGGGTCGAACATCAACCAACGAGCCGGGCAAGAATGCGCGAACATTTTGCAACGACACAGTAAAGCCGCCTTTAACTTTGCCCGTGATTTGACCCACCACGATATCGCCATTTTCATGCGCTTTTTCCCACTCAGCCCAGCCTCTGACGCGACTCGCTTTGTCGTGCGACATCTTCGTACGGCCATAACCGTCTTCAACGCTTTCGATTACAACTTCAACTAGGTCGCCCGCGTGAACGTTATACTCGCCATCGATTTTGGCAAATTGGGAAAGGGGAATTTCTGCCTCTGATTTGAGGCCGGCTGTAACTAACACATAGTCGCCGTCTACAGAAAGAACTTCTGCTTTGATTACCTCACCCGCAGTCATGACTGTGTTCTTGAGGCTTTCTTCAAACATCTCAGCGAATGATTCGCTCATATCTCACCTTGATAATCCAACCAGCGACTAACCCGAGCGGGTGAGTCCAAGTTAAATTAGTTTAGACCAAACACCCAGTCCGATGGGGTTAGCGTTGCTGTACATAATCCTTTATACGCGCGACTACTTCGGCAATGGTTAATGCAGAAGTATCGATCAATAATGCATCATCAGCTGGCTTGAGCGGTGATGCCTCTCGGCTCGAATCTCGGACGTCGCGTGCTTGGATCGACTCTTTAAGGCGCGCGAGATTAACATCGAAACCCTTTGATTTCAACTGATCAAAACGTCTTTGTGCCCTTATTTCAGCGCTGGCCGTGAGGAATACCTTGTATTGCGCATCGGGAAATACCACCGTGCCCATATCGCGACCATCGGCAACCAAGCCGGGGGCTTGTCGACTGCGCTGCTGTAGTTTGAGTAACGCCGTACGAACCGCCTGAATTGGCGCAATTTTAGACGCCATCTCGCCGGTTTCTTCGGTTCTGAGCGCGTCGGTGGCATTTACGTCGTTTACGATAATTTGTGCCACATCACCCAAACGTACCTCGCACAATAAGCGCATGGAATCGGCTAATGCCACTAATGCGGACACATCGTCGTTGTTGATATTGTGTTGCAATGCGCTCCACGCGAGCGCTCGGTAGATGGCTCCACTGTCAAGATAATGCCAGCCAAATTCGTGTGCGCACAGCTGGCCAATAGTGCCTTTACCCGACCCACTCGGCCCGTCTAAGGCGAGTACTGGCGGTAAATCGTTTGACTCTTTCGATGCTTGTTTAGCTTCTGTGCTCATCAAGTTGTAGTCCCACCTTGTTAGCCAAGACGGCAAAATTAGGGAACGAGGTGGCCACATTGGCAACGTTGTTCACAATAATCGGCTGCTGCGCTACGCCGGCAGCCACGGCAAAGCTCATCGCAATCCGATGATCATGGAAGCTTTCTACCGTTCCGCCGATTATGTTGCCACCGCGCACAGTCATGCCATCTCTAAATTCGGTAACATCAACGCCAATCGCTTGTAAGCCCGCAACCATGGCCGCTATACGGTCGCTCTCTTTATGGCGCAATTCTTCGGCGCCTGTAATAGTGGTCTCGCCCTCTGCACACGCAGCGGCAATACAAATGATCGGAAACTCATCAATGGCGAGCGGCACAAGTGCCGGATCGACTTGTGTACCCTTTAAACCCACATAGTTAATATGAATATCGGCAACGGGTTCGCCGCTGTCCGCGTGGCCAATTACTCGAGGATTCTTTAGTGTGATATCCGCCCCCATGGCGCGTAACACATCAATCACGCCCGTTCGCGTTGGGTTAACGCCCACATTGGCTAACACTAGCTTAGAACCTGGCACAATTGAAGCGGCGACCATAAAAAAAGCCGCCGAGGATATATCGGCAGGAATGTTGACATCACATGCCGATAACTTGCCGCCCCCCTTGATGCGAATAGTGGTGGCCAGCTCGTCTAAACGTTCAACGGTGCACGGATAACCAAACGCGGACAGCATACGTTCAGTATGATCGCGAGTCGGGGCGGGTTCGGTAACCGTGGTCTCGCCTTGAGCATACATACCCGCGAGCAGTATGCTCGACTTAACTTGAGCGCTCGCAATCGGCAAATGGTAGTCAATGGGTTCGAGTTTAGAAACCGCCCTTATGTGAATAGGCGGTGTACCGTCTTCGTCGGTGACACACTTGGCACCCATGGCGCTCAGCGGTACGGTGATCCGGCGCATAGGACGTCCGGACAACGATTCATCGCCAATCAACTTAGAAGGAAAAGCCTGCGCGGCCAACAGGCCTGCCATAAGCCGCATCGCCGTACCCGAATTGCCCATGTCTAAGTCGACCTCGGGGGCTTGCAAGCCATGCATACCGCGACCGGTGATACTCAATTTGCCGTTTCTAGGCTTGGTCGCCTTTACCCCCATGGCTTTGAATGCGCCTAATGTTGCCAGCACATCCTCACCTTCGAGCAAGCCAGAAATATGACTCGTGCCTTCGGCCAGCGAAGCAAACATCACCGCCCTGTGCGACATTGATTTGTCGCCAGGCAAACGAATTTTACCGCTTAGGGGTTTAAGGCTCTTTTGGCAGTGGAACTGCTTAATTGAAGTCATGTTTCGGTATCAGATCGGACAGCAAGCTCTGCAACGTTTAACGCTACTGAGATCATAAACTGTGCTTTTAAATGAGGCGCCAGCATCGCACTGACGTTCAAACGGGGCGAGATTATATAGCGAACAGCAATGAAATTTCGAACTGTTTAAACATTATTAGTGTGAACTAGCGTAACAAATGTCGCAGGCGCTTTGTTAGCGGCGCTAAACGGTAACGCCCGCTCGCTCACGGCAATCTAATCACGACCTATTCTACGCCTGCTAGCCGCTAATCATCGTCTAGCACTGAGCGTGCTTTGTTCAAGAGCCCAGAATCTCGGGCTTGTTTGGCCGTTTGAAAATACTGCAAGATGCCGGCTTGATCAGCACAGCGCACCTGCTGGGTCACGGCTTCAATTTGTTGCTTAAAGCCATCGAGCGCTGCGAGCACTTGCGCTTGGTTAGTAATGCAAATATCGCGCCACATTTCTGCATCACTTGAAGCGATGCGCGTAAAGTCGTAAAACCCCGCTGCCGCTAGGTCAAATAGCTGCTGGCGATCAGCTTGTTGGCTCAAGTAATTAACCAAAGTAAAGGCAATAACATGAGGTAGATGACTGGTTTTGGCAAAGATGGCATCGTGTTCTTGTAAGCCGAGCTCAAGCACCCGACCACCCACGGCTTCCCACATAGCCGCGATTGTTTGAGTGCGCTGGCTATTAGCCTGAGGCGTGTTAGTAATGATTACATGCTTGTTCTTAAACAAACCCCTACGCGCAGCTTGTACGCCGGAGTTTTCGCCACCGGCAATAGGATGCGCAAACACACACTGCTCAAGGAGCTGCGGCGTGTGCTCGGCGACTTGTTGATACAATGAGGTCTTTACGCTACCCACATCAGTAACAATGGTGTGAGCGGGTACACAATCGGCAAGCTGTTGAAAGATGGGCAACATGGCTTGCATCGGCGTTGCGAGCACCACGACATCGGCCGACTGCACAGCTGCCGCGAGGGGTTGGCATTGATCGACTACGCCTTGATCAAGCGCGTACTGTTCGGTGTGCTTAGAGCGACACACGCCCACTACAAGTTTCGCAAGGCCTTGTGCTTTCAGGTCGAGAGCCAACGAACCACCCAATAGGCCCGTGCCGACTATGACTACTTTATCAAACATCGTTTTAAGCCGCGCGCGACACTATAAAACGCCGACGGGATAAGAACCGATCAACTTAAAAAACGCCGATTTCTCTTTGAGCTTAGCGAGCGCCTGCGCTACCTCGGGACGATCTACGTGCCCGACAAGGTCGATAAAAAACACATATTCCCAATTGGTTTGCCGTGACGGCCGCGATTCAATTCGGCTCATATCAACGCCGGCATCATACAAAGGCTTGAGTAACTCAAACAGACTACCCACTTTATTGGGAGTGGAGATCATGATGGTGGTTTTATCTTCGCCACTTTCTTTATAGGTGTTGGTGCCAATAATTAAAAAACGAGTGGTGTTATTGCGCTCGTCTTCAATGCCCGACGCCAAAATTTTAATATTGTAAAGCTTGGCGGCAATCTCACTGGCTATGGCCGCAATGTCTGTGGCCTTACTAGCAATAATAGCCGCCTCAGAATTGCTATTGGCCGCTACGAGCTCTGCATCCGGCAAATATCGCTCTAACCAATTACGACACTGCGCCAAGGCTTGTGGGTGCGCGTACACTTTAGTAATCGCGGGCAATCCCTCAGCATTACTCAATAAATTATGGTTTATGGGTAAATGCACTTCGCCGCACACCTTTAAAGCTGAGTTTGCGAAGCAGTCTAAAGTGTGAGTGATGATGCCCTCGGAAGAGTTTTCGACCGGCACCACGCCAAAATGCGCACGGCCTTGTTCCACCACGCGGAACACATCCGCAATCGTTTTCACGTCGGCGGCTTTTACGGCATGACCAAAGTGCTTAATTACGGCCGCTTGCGTGTACGTTCCCTCTGGCCCTAAATAGGCCACGGTCATGGGCATCTCAGCGGCGAGAGAGGTAGACATGATTTCGCGCATTAGGTGCACCATATCGTCGTCCGACACTAAACCACCGAGTTGCTCACGTAGTTGTATATTACGCTCGCGTACCCGACGCAAAACCTGTGCCTCGCGTTCGGGTCGATAAAACGACGCACTCGCATCGGCCGCGGTTTTAGCTTTCGCGATCTTCGAGGCCACCAGCACACGCTGCTGAATCAGCTTCTGGATTTGCGCATCAAATGCATCAATTTCGGCGCGAAGTTCGATGAGTTCTTGGCTATCGATCTGCTGTTTATCGTTCATATCCACATCGAGTTAAGCGCAACAAATCTCACTGAGTTATCACTGAATAGCACGCGCAATTTTAATCCCCTTAAGTTGTTTAATTCTATCAACAACTTCCTCGGGGATCATAGAATCCACATCGATAATCGTATACGCCAATTCGCCCTTAGACCGGTTGATCATGTCATTAATATTGAGCGATGCCGCAGCGAGCACAGTGGAGATTTGCCCCACCATATTCGGCACATTTTCGTTACACACGACCAAGCGAAATGGCGTGCGGCGCGGCATACTCACATTGGGGAAATTAACCGAATTCACTATATTGCCATCTTGTAGGTAGGCCTTTACTTGTTCGGCGACCATAATTGCGCAGTTGTCTTCTGCTTCTAACGTGCTTGCCCCTAAGTGCGGTAGAGCAATAACTCCGGGGGTTGCTTTGGTAAGGTTGCTCGGAAAATCCGTTACGTAGCAACCAAGCTTGTACGCTTTAAGCGCCGCACACACGGCTTGGTCGTTCACAATGCCGCCCCGCGCTAGATTGATCACGACAGCAGACGCTTTCATTTTTTTGATATTTTTAGCGTTAATAAGGTCGCGGGTACCATCAACCAACGGCACATGAACCGTTATGAAGTCTACATATGGCAACATATCGTCAACACTATTGGCACGCTCTACTTTGGTAGACAACTGCCACGCACCATCCACCGTTAAACCAGGATCAAAACCAAGCACCGTCATGCCTAACTCAATGCACGAATTGGCCACCATGCCGCCAATCGCGCCCAAGCCAATTACTCCGATGGTCTTACCCGGCAATTCATAACCCGCGAATTTTTTCTTACCCTCTTCGACCAATTTGGACATTTCTTCGTCGTTACCTTCCAGCCCTTGTACGT
>CAYGNS010000037.1:0-10160 GCA_964351295.1 uncultured Gammaproteobacteria bacterium | reverse complement strand
TCTTAAGGAAGATCGCGCACGTGTGCAAGTAGGTAAAATCTCCAAATTTGGATTGCTGGAGATGTCACGACAGCGCCTTCGCTCTTCAATCAGTGACTCAAACTATCATGTTTGTCCGCGCTGTGAGGGCAACGGCCATATCCGCAGCGTAGGCTCATCGGCGTTGTCGGTGCTCCGTATCATTGAAGAAGAAGCGCTTAAAGAAAATACCGAAGCGATTATCGCGCATCTACCGATCAAAACGGCCACCTACTTATTAAACGAGAAGCGCCATGAAGTGACGATGCTCGAATCGCGCTTGGGCACGAACATTACCATCGTACCCACCATCGAACTCGAAACACCCCATTTTAAAATCCAGCGTTTGCGTAGCGAAGACTTAGACGAAATGCCCACGCAACTAAGCTACAAAACGGAAATTCAAGAACCCAAAGAAGATCCGCGCAAAGCCCGCTATCAAAAACGCAATGCTGAGGCACCATTAGTGGCGCCTAATACTCAGCCTGCGGTGGCAATTGAGAGCATCGAGATGGGCGACCGTCCTGTGCCAGCACCTAAGCCATTACCCGTAGAGCCCGGAATTTTTGTGCGTTGGTGGCGTGCATTGTTTGGCAGTGGCGATACCAAGCCCAAGTCCAAGAAACATCCTCAGCAAGGTGGCAAAGGTAAAGACGGCAAAGACGGTAAAGGTGGTCGCGGCAAACAATCTCGCGGAGGGCAAAATCGTGGCCGTAATGACGGTGCCGCCCGCAGTGGCGGTCCAAAGGGTAATGCACAACGCTCCAGTAATCCCCGTAACAGTCAACGCAATAGCAATAACCGCCGACCAAGTGGCGACAGAGCAGCTGCGCAAGACAATGCCAACGAGCAAACGGACGATACCAAGGCGCGTAACGAGCGCAATGCGCAAACGGGCACGCCCAATGGTAACGAGCAAAACAGTGGCACCCGAAGTAACAACTCACGAAGCCGTGGACGGGGGCGCGGTCGTGGACGCGGTCCAGCACGAGCAAACAATGCTGGAAATGGCAGCTCTGTGGACGGCGCAAATACTGGCACTGGCAATAGTGACCCAGCAGCAAATTCTAAAGCACCCACCCAAGAGTAGTCTTGGCGTGAGATCAGCAGAGTAAAAACTTTAGCTTGTAGGGGCATCAAATATTGATGCCCCTTTTTTTTCACGGTCTAATAAGTCTATGTGCGGAATCGGTGGAATTATTCTTGGTCAGGGCTCATCGCGAGCAGAACGTTTGCATGCAGCACAGCAAGCCAAAGCCCTATTGCACCGCCTAGATCATCGTGGTCCAGATGACCGCGGTATTATTAGCCTTAACGAGCAAAGCGTATACCTAGCACATACGCGTTTAGCCATCATCGAGCTAAGCAAATCAGCCAGCCAACCCATGCGCTCAGCCTGCGGTCGCTATTACTTGGTATTCAATGGCGAGATTTACAATCATGCTGAGCTGCGCGAAGCTTTGCGCAGCGACGGTGTAACGGTCGAATCGGCTAGTGACACAGAAGCATTACTATACTGGCTAATCACCCATCAAGAGCATGGACTATCGCGGCTGCGTGGTATGTTTGCTTTTTTCTTTTGGGATTCCCAAACGCAATCGGGTTTGGCCGCACGCGACCCATTTGGTATTAAGCCTCTGTATTATCACCATGACGCGCGCGCGCAAAGATTGAGTTTTGCATCGGAAGTGCGAGCGCTGCGCACAACGCTCGATGATGCGCAGGTTAACGCCATCGGTGTACACGGTTTTCTCCGCTTAGGTAGCCTACCCGAACCACAGACGATTATAGCGGACGTTCGCGCTTTACCCGCGGGGCACTACGCTCTGTGGCAAAACGGCGCGATGAGTGAGCGCCGCTACTGGCCAAGTCCAGGCAACTCGCAGCCGCAAGGGTCGATGATTCGCACGCGCGCTGCGGCCGTTGCACATTTACGCGCGGCATTGGAAGACACTGTTGCTGCGCACTTTGTAAGCGATGTACCGGTCGGGATTTTTCTAAGCGGTGGCATCGACTCCACTCTGCTGCTGGCATTGGCCACTCATTACTATCAATCCGCTGGGATAACTCAGCCTATATCGACCTTCTCGATCGCTTTTGAGCAACCAGAGTGGAACGAAGGGGATATCGCCGCGCGAAGTGCAGCGCACTTTGGTAGCCACCACACAGAATGGGTGATCACTAAAGCGCAAGCACAATCGATGTTTGTCGATTATTTAGCGGCAATCGACCAACCGTCGATTGACGGATTTAATACCTATTGCGTGAGCAAGCTCGCGCATGATCACGGCTACAAAGTCGTATTATCGGGGGTCGGTGGTGACGAGCTGTTTGCCGGCTACGGTTCGTTCAAAAACGTGCCTCGATTACGGCAGCTAGCGCATCTAAGCAGCGTCTTTTGGCCCTTAACTTGGCTAGCACATCGCGTACTATGGCGCCAACTAACCCCTAAATTACGGCGTATCACGGATATTTTGCGCAAACCGTTCACACATTCTGCAGCCTACTTTGGCTTTCGCGGCATTTTTTCTGAACAAGAAGCGCTTGCACTCCAAGTTGCACTGCAGCTGCCGGCTAATGCGCTTGCACTGCCCTCCCACGCGGATCCTATATTAAATAATTACGAGCTAGAATTTTTCCTACGTAACGAATTGCTACGCGACTGCGATTGTATGAGTATGGCTTGGGGCTTAGAGTTGCGCGTACCATTAGTAGATGCCGTTTTCTATTCTCAAATCGAAAAGATCCCGTTGCGGTGGCGACACGAGTTTGGCAAGAAATTGCTGATCGACGCCGTTCCAGAATTACCCCGTTGGGTAGTGGAGCAACCTAAACGCGGATTTCGATTCCCATTTGATGAGTGGCTCAGCTCAGACTGGTCGGAACTCGAGCTGGGCTTTAATTGGCCACAGCGTATTGGCGCAACTCCTTGGTACCGGCGTTGGGCCATCATTAGTTTACTCAACAGTATTCAGCGACTGAAGCTAGGCACACCACATAAACCCATCACCTAAATCGACTCAGCCATCCCGCAACACCTTGAACCTCAGTGACTATGCCTATTAAAGTACTACATGTGATCCCATCGGTATCGGTGCTTAGAGGTGGGCCGAGTACCGCAATTGTTGAGATGGTAAAGGCTCAGCGCGCGTTGGGAATAGACGCGTGTATTGCAACCACAAATGACCACGGCGATCACCTGCTTGCGGTGGATACCCAGCAGTGGAGCATGCTAGAGGGCGTTCCGTGTCGGTATTTCCCACGATGGAGCCCTGCCCTACGGCCAATGCGCGAGTTTGCCTATTCGGGTGCCTTTAATCAATGGTTTCACCGTCGGGCTAGGGATTACGACCTAATTCATGCACATGCTCTGTTCTCGGCCTGCAGTAGTTTTGCGATGCTCAGCGCGCGGCGTCAGCAAATTCCGTATGTTGTACGCACAATCGGACAGCTCGATGCGTGGTCATTGAGCCAATCCGCGTTGCGTAAGAAACTGTTTCTATGGGCGTTTGAACGGCGCAACTTACGCGGCGCGGCGGCGCTCCATGCCACCAGCGATATCGAAGCAGATCACATCAGAGAATTTGATGATTCCTTAACAGTTGAGGTGATACCGCTTGGTATCGTCGATGTGATCAATGCCGCTGGATCAGCATTATCAGCACAACGTACTGCGGCGCACAATGAGCTGAAGCGCACATTGAACATCGCTGACGATGCGCGGCTAGTGCTCTTTCTTGCCCGCTTGCACCCCAAGAACGGCGTGGAGAGCGCACTGCCCGCACTGGCCACGCATGCACATCTGCATAAATGCCATTTGCTCGTTGCGGGCAGTGGACATGAGCAGTACGAGATTGCGCTGATGCAACTGCGCACACAATTGGGGTTGACCGAACGAGTGCACTTCTTAGGCTTTTTACAACACGATGCAAAGCGCCAAGCACTGTTAGGTTGCGAACTCTATGTATTGCCATCGGCGAGCGAAAACTTTGGTATTAGCGTTTTAGAGGCTTGGAACGCAGGCCTACCCTGTGTGATCAGCGCAGGGGTTGCGTTGCATCCAATCGTCACGGCCGAGGGCTTGGGGGCGGTTGTGGACGCTGAAGGCTCTTTACCGGCTGAAGGCTCTTTCGCGAGTTTCCCGAGTCTCGGCGATGCGATTGCAGGGTTGTTGCAAGACCGCGATGCTTTGTTGGCGATGAGCACGCGCGCTCGGCAGTATAGCCAAGCGCACTATACTTGGACGTCTATCGCCAGTGCCTTACACGCTCTGTATGCTCGAATACTTGGCGTGCAAAAGCCTTAGTTCTGCGCACGAAACACTTCTAAGGAAAACTCCGGAAACTCCTTAAAAAACACTCGGTTAACCAACAGGGCAAAGAGCACCGTACTCACCAGCGTAATAAACATAAGATGAATATAGTGCAAGCCAAACGGCTTGATTACCATACTCAAAAGCGCATAGAGAAAAACGCCAAACACCACCGCTACGAGTGCCGATACATAATGCGCATTTTTAAACAGCAGGGCGACCATAAAACAAGCCAAGATCGGCATACTGAGCAAACCATACAGCGTTTGTAAGGTATTTATGATGCTCTCTGACTGTGCATAAAACGGCACCATAATCAGGGCGATGGTAATAAAGACCACGGTCACGTATAGGTTCAAGCGTGGCACACTGAGTGCACGCCCAGGCTTAACAAAATAGCGTTCGTGGATGTCACACACATACAGTGCCGACGATGAATTTAAAATACTATTGAAGGTGGTCAGTACTGCTGCCGCCAATGCCGCGGCAAACGCACCCGACAGCCACACAGGCAATACATCGCCTACAATACGGCCGTAGGCTGAGTCACCAATATCCCCATACAATTTGTACGAAACAATGCCTGGCAATACAATCATCGGTGGTACCACTAACAAGCGAATAACGGCCGCGGCGTACACACCTTTTTGCCCCTCGGCCACGGTTGGCGAAGCCATCGCCCGTTGCGTAATCGTTTGATTGGTACCCCAGTAAAAAATTTGAATAAACAACATTCCCGTCAACAAGGTATGCCAAGGAATATCCGAGGCACTGTCGCCAATCAGGGTTAACCGCTCGCGGGGAATGCCTGAAAAATCCCAGTTAATCGCGTCCACGGCAAGGTACACAACCAACAGGCCTAAGCTCAGCAATAGAACGCCGCTGTAGGTATCCGACACGGCAACGGCTCTTAACCCACCCAATACTGCATACCCCGCGCCAACAATGGCGAACATAATGGCTAACGTAAGCAAGCTCACATCTAAATCAAACATGGTTTGCATAAACAGCGAGCCGGTATACAACACCGCAGGCAAAAATATGAACACGTTGCCGAGCAAGAATAGCGCGCCAATTAGAGCGCGGATATGATGGTTGTTGTAACGCCGTTCAAGCAATTCAGTCGTGGTAGTGCACTGGTAACGGTAATAAATAGGCAAAAACACTTTGGCTAGAATAATTAGGCCAACCACGGCTGAGAATTCCCACAGCGCTAGTAGAGCCATCTGTCCACCATTCATGCCAACCAACTGATCCGTGCTGAGATTGGTTAAGGTGATGGAGCCCGCCACAAAAACCCAACTTAAGCCCCCTCCCGCTAGAAACACTTCTCTATTTTCGGCACGGGTTGAATGATCTACAAGATCAGGAGCAGCGCGACATTTTAAATAGGTCAACACCCCAATTAAGAGCGTCACGAATAGGAACACAGTAAATTGCAGCGTTGGTAATGGCATCAAGAACTCCTTTGGGAACAGCGGTTTACCGCTTTTAATTATTTTGGTTTTAAATTAACACAGTCTTCTCTGCCGTTCCATTTGGCCGGCTTCTCAGCAGCTACTTAAACAACGCGATAAATCTAAGTCGCTCCGTCAAACAATTATCCTCGCAGATAAACAAAACTCCCGGAGCCGCGCACCTTAAGCGCGCTCAAATACCGCTATCGACTCAACATGCGCTGTATGCGGAAACATATCGATCACGCCTGCATGCGTTAAGCGATAACCGTGTTTGTGCACAAGCGCACCCGCATCGCGCGCCAAAGTGGCAGGCCCGCACGAAACGTATACAATCTTACTGGGATTAAGCGAGTTAATGCGTGTAATCATTTCGGCCGCGCCCGACCGAGGCGGATCAAGCAATACTTTGTCAAATTGACGCTCCAGCCAGCCGCCGTGCGAGGCTGCGTTCATTGTCTCCTTGAATAGATCGCCATAGAAGAACTCAACATTGTCTAAGGCATTCAAAGTTCGATTGTGGTTGGCGCGCTCCACTAACGCGTGATCGCCCTCCACACCGACTACCGACTTAGCCACTCGGGCGAGCGGTAAGGTGAAATTACCCACTCCCGAAAACAAGTCTAGCGCAGTTTCATGCGGCTGAACGTCGAGCAACTCGATGGCTCGGGACACTAAGGCGGTGTTAATGGACGCGTTAACCTGAATGAAATCGGTCGGTAAAAATTCCACCACAATATTGAATTCTGGCAAGCTGTACATCAACGGAGGTGGGTTGGTTGGATACAAGGGATGTACGCTTTGCAAATTATTGGGCTGTAAAAACAGCTGAATCGTGTGCGCTTGTGCGAACGCGGTTAAGCTAGCCAAGTCGGCTTCGGTGGACGCTTCTAAATGTCTAACCACCAACACAATGGAGTTATCGGCCACCGCAATTTCAACTTGGGGTATCTGTGCATGACAAGACAAACCCGACAAACAATCGCGCAATGCAGGCAAGAGTGCAGATACTTCTTGATTGAGCACATGACATTGTTCGATGGGCTGAATAAAACTGGAATTGCGTTCCCGAAAGCCCACAATTAAGCCGCCCTTCTTGGGTACATATTTAACCCCGATACGCGCGCGCCGACGGTAACCCCACCGCTCTTTAATCAGTGGTTCAAGCACCTGTTCGGGTACGACATTACCGATTTTTTTGAGGTTTTCGAGAAGCTGTTCAGACTTATACTCAATGGCTTTATCGGCATCAAGATGTTGCAGTACGCAACCACCACATTGGCCAAACACTTCGCAACGCGGCTCAATTCGAAATTCAGAGGCTATTTGCACTTCGCTTGTGGTACCAAAAACATGCCCCGCGCGCTTCATGTGCGGTACAAACTCCACCTGCTCTCCGGGCAAGGCAAAATCGACAAATACGACTTTGCCGTCGGCGTCATAACCCACACCACGTCCGTCATGAGCTAAGGAGTGGATTTTAACGACCTGCGGAGTCGGATTAATTTTCTGTCGAAAGCGGCGCTTGCCCATTCTGCGGTCCTATTTGAAATGCTGTACATGCGCGAAGTGCGCATAAAAAACGTGAAAGACGCGGATCACTTCCGCGCGGGAGAGCAATTGTAGTGCAAGCGACCGACAGAGCCTATATGATTTATATCTATACAAAGCATTTACCGTTTTCAAACCCTATCACTGAGGAGATTTACAATGGAGTATGTCGCGCTTATTACCGTTTTAATTTTAGTGCACTACATGTATTTAGCATTTGCTGTCGGCGGTGCCCGCGGCAAATATAATGTGCCTGCACCCGCTACTACAGGCAACGATCAATTTGAACGACACCTGCGAGTACAAATTAACACGCTGGAGCAGCTTATAATTGCACTACCCGGTATGTGGATGTGTGCCTATTTCTTTCGCCCCGACGTTGCCGCGGTATTGGGCGTCGCGTTTTTAATAGGTCGCGTGCTCTATGCCAATGCCTATGTGAAAGACCCTGCATCACGCGGCACAGGTATGATGATCGGATTTGTGGCGACCGTACTGCTACTCGTCTGCACACTTGTGGGATTGTTTCTTTAAGTCAACAGCCTTGAGCTGATGAACGGCCGAGCTACAATTTTACGTAGCTCGGTATTAGCTTGACTGCCATTTGGCCAAAAACTCTTGCAGATGCGGTGCCCCCGCTGCGAGGTTCGCCTTAACCACATCGTGTTCACGTGCTAAATCATCGGCACTCAATTGCCCACGCATAAACAGCCATTGCAGATACACTAGATACGTGTTCAGCGCATCCGTCTCGCAATAGTCGCGAATGCCCTTCAAGTTGCCGGCCAAGTAGGCATCCCATACTTTGCCGCCACTCATGCCCATTTTGCCGGGTAACCCTAACAACACGGCTATTTCGTCTAGTGGCGCAAAGGCGCGATTACTGTAGCCAGCAAGCACATCCATTAAATCGGTGTGCCGTAGGTGAAAACGTCCGATATAGTTGTTCCATTTAAACGCCGAATCATCCTCGCCTAACTCCCAATAGCGCGGAGCTTGCACTCCATTGAGTAGGGCGCGGTAATGCAACACAGGCAGATCGAAACCGCTGCCATTCCAAGTAACGAGTGTGGGGGTGTGCTTATCGATGCCGGCGAAAAAATTAGCCACAATATCGGCTTCGCTACTCTCCTCTTTACCAATTGTCCACACGGTCATTTGGTCCTTGTGCGTATTGCGGTAGACCGCGGAGATCGCGACCACTTGTTGCAAATGGTGGGCAATAAAATCGTTCCCTGTTTTCTCTCGTCGCTTAGCAAACATGGCTTCGGCTACTTGGCTATCCGACAAGTCATCGGGCAAATCGTAGAGTTTGCGTCCACCCGCACAGTCTGGGATGGTTTCGATGTCAAAGGCGAGTATGTTCATTGCAGACGTCACTTATTCTGTGCGGCTCAGTACACGCCAGTAGACAAATAGCGATCGCCACGATCGCATACAATCGACACAATGGTCGCGGGCTGTTGTGCGGCTTCTAACTCCGCAGCAACACCTAAGGCAACGTGCATGGCTCCTCCGGAGGACACCCCAGCAAAAATACCCTCCTGCGTCGCCATTTGCCGCATCACTTGCTCAGCGTCCGACTGCTCAACGTCTATGGTTCGATCCACGCGTCGCGCATCAAATATTTTGGGAAGATACTCAGCGGGCCAACGTCGTATCCCAGGAATTTGCGAACTTCCCTTTGGTTGCACACCAATGATTTGAATGGCTGGGTTTTGCTCCTTCAAATACTTTGACACACCCATAATAGTGCCGGTGGTGCCCATAGAGCTGATGAAATGGGTTACTTCACCCTGAGTATCTCGCCAGATCTCTGGGCCAGTCGATTCGTAATGCGCATTCCAGTTATCGTCGTTAGCAAATTGATCGAGCACTCGGCCTTTACCTTCGCTCTGCATTTTTAAAGCGGTATCACGCGCTAGCTCCATGCCGCCCGCGGCTTGCGACACCGATATAATTTCAGCGCCAAATGCGCGCATCGAAGCACGCCGTTCTTCGCTCATATTATCGGGCATGAGCAACACCATGCGATAACCTTGCATGGCCGCCGCCATCGCCAGTGCGATACCCGTATTGCCACTCGTCGCTTCAATCAGCGTATCACCTGGTTTTATCTCGCCGCGCTCTTGGGCTCTGCGAATCATATTCAGAGCCGGACGATCCTTTACCGACCCCGCAGGATTATTGCCCTCAAGCTTACCGAGTACCGTGACATACTCACCGGTCCACAGGCGCTGGATCTTCACCAGCGGCGTATTTCCTACTAAATCTTCTAAGCGTGCGTATTGCGTGGCCATTGTTCGTTACTTGGCGAAGCCATGAGCGTGCCCGACGAATGCCGGGCTTTAAAGCGTTAGGAGCCGCAATGTGTGCGGCTCCCTCTCTGCACTGCTGTCGTATTAATGATTAATCACTACCAAACGACATTAAAAATTGCACGACATACCAAAACATCAGCGCGATTGACGCAAATAAAGACAACGCCGCCGCTACATGTTGATCTTCGCGGTACGTGTGCATAATGTTGGACGTAGTAAACAGTACACATCCGCCCGCAAATAGGATCATCACGGCACTAAAATAAGTCCCGAGCTGAATGCCAAACAGAATTGCCACGACGATCACACCCATTGCGACCATACCGCCAATCGCGAGTACGGGACCCAAAAACGAAAAATCTTTGCGGGTGGTAAATACAATGAGCGTAAGAGCGGCCACTAAACTACCCGTAATAACGGCCGCGTTTTCCAGTACGCCGGGCGCAAACGTTGTGGCGATATGCATTAGTGGTAGAAAAATAATGGCTTCGGCAACAACAT
>CAYGNS010000036.1:0-10197 GCA_964351295.1 uncultured Gammaproteobacteria bacterium | reverse complement strand
GTTTTGCATCGGCTTTGTCGGTCTCGACTTCGGCCTCGCCATTTACTTCTGCCTCGGCATTTTTGTTTTCATCCTTAAGCGCCGATTTAAAACTTTTGATCGCACCACCCAAGTCACCGCCAATGCCCCGCAATTTTTTGGTGCCAAAAATCAGTGCCACAATGACTAAAATGATCAACAACTGCCATATAGAAATTCCACCAAAACCCATTTTACTGTCCTCTAAATTATGTCTTAAAACTCGGTTTACGGTGCCGCGCTAAATGCTAGCGCGACGCTTTTTCGGTAAGACCAGACACGCCCATGCGACGCTCCAGTTCATCTAATACTTGCTCGATACTCAACTCGTGATGGGCCAACATGATCATGGTATGAAAACACAAATCGGCTACTTCATAGATGATCTGCTCGGCTTGACCGTCTTTAGCGGCCATAACGGTTTCGGTGGCTTCTTCGCCAATTTTTTTCAATATGGCATCACCGCCTTTAGCCGCCAAGTTCGCTACATACGATTGGCTGTGCTCGGCATAGTGCAGACGCTCGTAAATGACTGCTTCTAAACGCACCAATACATCGCGTGGTGCCACCAGAGCCGACTCCGCTTTAGTAGCCGCTTGCTGATTGTCTGACAGCGCGCCAGGTTTACTCATTTGCGCTCTCCATAAATCTCCATTGGGTCTTTGAGCACGTCCGCCACCGTCACCCATTCGCCATTAGTATACACCCTGTAAAAACAACTGTTGCGACCAGTATGACATGCAATATCACCAATTTGTTTAACGGCTAGCAAAACGACATCCGCATCGCAGTCGATGCGCACTTCTTGCACGGTTTGCACATGACCTGATTCTTCACCTTTGCGCCACAATTTAGCGCGCGAGCGCGACCAATACACGGCTCGTTGCGTTTCAATGGTTTCGAGCAAAGCAGCACGATTCATCCATGCCACCATCAGCACAGTACCCGTTGCGGCGTCTTGTGCAATTGCCGGCACTAAACCGTGTTCGTTCCACGCTATTTCATCTATCCATGCCATGCTTACAGTCTAACCTCGAGTCCGGCAGCGCGCATAGCACGCTTGGCTTGTTCGATGGAATATTCGCCAAAATGAAAAATGCTGGCGGCCAGCACCGCGTCGGCGTGCCCCTCCGTGATGCCTTCAACTAAATGCTGCAGCGTCCCAACCCCGCCCGAAGCGATGACGGGAATCGGAATCGCATCGCTTACAGCTCGCGTTAGTGCTAGATCGTAACCCGCTTTAGTGCCGTCGCCATCCATGCTCGTGAGCAAAATTTCGCCAGCACCGAGCGCGGCCATTTTTTGTGCCCATTGCACCGCATCGATGCCCGTTGCTTGCCGACCACCATGCGTAAAAATTTCCCATCGATCGGCTGCGTCGCCATTCGCCACCCGCTGGGTTTGTTTGGCATCAATCGCCACCACAATACACTGCGAGCCAAAATGCGCGCTGGCTTCGCCAATAAACTCAGGGTTGTACACAGCCGTACTGTTGATCGATATTTTATCGGCACCCACCTGCAAAAGCTGATGTATGTCGGCCAATGTGCGGATACCGCCACCGACGGTCAGCGGGATAAACACTTGGCTTGCCACCGACTCGACTACTTCGTAGAGTGTCGCGCGTTGGTCGGAAGTAGCTGTGATATCCAAAAACGTGATTTCGTCGGCGCCCTGCTCGTTGTACCGCTTGGCGACTTCTACCGGATCTCCGGCATCGCGAATTCCAACAAAGTTAACACCCTTGACGACACGGCCGTTATCAACGTCTAAACAGGGAATTACACGTTTCGCAAGCGTCATAACGGTTACGCTGTCAGCTCGTCGAGCAGTGCTTGGCCAGCGGCAAAATCGAGCGTGCCCTCGTAGATTGCCCGACCCGTTATGACTCCAGCTATGCCTGCACTCTTATAAGCCGCGACATCACGTAGATCATCCAACGAAGTTACACCTCCCGACGCAATAATTGGAATATTGACCGCGTGCGCGAGGTCGGCGGTCGCCTTGGCATTAACGCCTTGCATCATGCCATCGCGTGCGATGTCGGTAAAAATGATGGCATGCACGCCATCGTCGGCAAAACGCTGCGCAAGGTCCACCACATTGTGGTCGGTTAAGGTTGCCCAACCATCAATGGCCACGCGGCCTTCTTTGGCGTCTAGGCCAACAATAATATGCGGGCCGAATTCACTCGACAAACGACTAATCCAATCGGGCTCTTGGGCTGCCCGAGTACCCAGAATTACGTAGCTCACGCCACTATCTAAGTAGGCTCGAATGGTTTGCTCATCGCGAATACCGCCACCAATTTGAATCGGCACATGTGGGTATTTGTGCGCAATCGCTTCAATCTCTTTAGCATTGGCGGGCTTACCCGCGAACGCACCGTCTAGGTCAACCAAGTGCAAGCGTCGCGCACCTTGCGCCACCCATTGATCGGCCATAGCCAACGGGCTATCACCAAAAACGGTAGAGTCCTCCATTAGACCTTGGCGGAGGCGAACACACTTGCCGTCTTTAATATCGATTGCTGGAATAAGTAACATAAGGATTATCGTAAAGGTGTAGCGCGTTAAAGCTTGCCATTCCACTGCGTGAAATTGCGCAGCAATTGCAAACCATCAGCATGACTTTTCTCGGGATGAAACTGGGTGGCAAAAATATTCTCGGCACCCACAGCGGCCACAAATGTATGCCCGTAATCAGCCTGCGCTAACACTTTATTGGCATCGTCGGCGTTGGCGCAATAGCTGTGCACAAAATAGAAAAAAGCGGCATCGTGAATGTTATGCCACAACGGGTGCGGTTGCGTTTGCGTCACCGTATTCCAGCCCATTTGAGGTATTTTCAGTGTGGGATTAAGGTCGGGCGCATGAAATTTAGAGAAATGCTCCACGCGTCCCGCAAACCAACCAAGCCCGGGCATGCCGCCATCCTCAGCGCAGTACTCAAACATGGCCTGCATCCCAACGCAAATACCGAACAAGGGTTTGGTGGTTTTAGCGCGCTCTAGACTAGGCCCTAAGTCGCGCTCTTTGAGTTGTGCGAACCAAGTACCAATGGCGCCTTGCCCTGGAAGAATGAGTTTGTCTGCGGCATCGATCTGCATGGGATCGGCCGTCACTTGCACGTAAGCATTTGGCGCCACGGTTTTTACGGCCTGCTCAACAGAACGTAAATTTCCTACTCCTAAATCAACAATGGCTATGTGCATATGAACAATCGCGTGAACACCCGCAGCTTACCTAAGTCGGGTTAGCAAGCGAGACACCCAACGCGTCTCGTAGCGCTGCAAAGCTTAGAGCGCGCCTTTTGTTGATGGGATAACACCCGCAATACGGGGATCATGCTCTAAAGCCATGCGCAACGCACGACCGAATGCTTTAAAAATGGTTTCGGCAATATGGTGCGCGTTTCTGCCACGAATATTGTCAATGTGCAGCGTTAGCTTGGCATGGTTAACAAAACCATGAAAAAACTCGTCAAACAAATCCACATCAAAACCACCGATGCGAGCACGTTTATAGTCTACGCGATGCATCAGGGTTGGCCGGCCCGAAAAGTCGACCACCACACGGCTTAGCGCTTCGTCGAGTGGCACATAGGCGTGTCCATAACGACGAATACCTTTTTTGTCTCCTACTGCTTCTGCAAAAGCTTGCCCGAGCGTAATACCGATATCTTCGGTTGTATGGTGGTCGTCAATATGCAAATCGCCAGAGCATTCAATATCCATGTCGATTAGCCCATGGCGACCAATCTGATCGAGCATATGCTCTAAAAACGGGACGCCAGTCGCAAAACGGCACTGTCCGGTGCCATCTAAGTTGAGCTTGACCGAAATTTGTGTTTCGCTAGTATTGCGAGTCACTTGCGCTTGTCTTGCGTGCATAGGAAGAAGGTGGTTAAACAAGAAGGTTGTAGAAAAGGCAGTTAGACGCTGTTGCCAGGCAGTTTAACAAGACCTTTAAAAAATCAGGCGCGAAGTTTATCACAGCCAATATCAATCTGATCTGCAAGCCAACGCAATTGGCGCACCATAGTTGCTAAATTTTAACGTGGGTTTCGTTAATTTGACCCAATTACTGGTAAATTAGGATGTACTGCGCGTCCACATTCGATTCGCGCTACTGTGAGACCAACCATGAAATACTTACCTGCGATTTCCACGCCACGTTTTGTGCGTACGATACCCAACAAGTTTAATCAGCATATCCGTGAAAAGGCGATTGATCGCGCACGCACGCGCATTGCCATAGCGGGCAGCGACCCAGCCAAGCTCAGCCAGCAAGATCTGGAAATTCTGGTAAAGGAAGAAGAAGATCAAATTAAACGTTCTATGAAAGAAAAGGGGCTGTTCGCGGTGCTTGCAGTGCTCGGCATCAATATATTTGGCTAAGCGTTAGTTCAATATAACCACGACGTACGTTTACTAACGAGACTGATTCATGTTTAAACAAGCCTTTCGATTCGCTTTTATAGCGCTCATTTGGAAGCAATACAAAGCTGGCATTGTTTCCACAGTGCTGCTCTTTACTTATTTGTTTCTGGTGAGCTGGATTCACTCCGACTATATCGCGAGCGCACAGCTTGAAAATCGCACCGAAGGCCTAGGTCGAAGCTTTATATTAAAATGGTTGGCCTTTGCAGGGGGCGTTGGTCTCTATTTTCTGTTTCACTGGGTGCGTGGACGCTTAGAGCGCATTAAAAAACTCAATAAAAAACCAGCAGCAACTTTAATGCCACGCATAGACCATCCGCATGCTACGCACAAAATCGTGAACGATCCCGAATTAGCGAAAGACCCATTCGCGCACATACGCCAACGCAAAAAACTCAGGGGCCGCAAAGATTTTGAAGCCGACTCCTAAACCATGACGCGCAACCTAGTACTACCTGCGCCACTAGAACAAACTATATTATTTGAACTCATCGCCACCGCATTACATCGCGATGGCTATTGGGTAGGAGAGAACGCGCTGCCGAGGCCAGTGCTCAGTGAGCTTCAGGCAGAACTCACGCAACGGCAAGCTGACGAATTCAAGAAGGCCAGCATCGGCCGCGGCCCCATGCAAACGCGTGACCCCACCATTCGCCGCGATAAAATTCTGTGGCTAGACAATCAGCGCGAAAGTCTGAACGCGTGGCGCGGGTGGACGGCTGATTTGCAACGATATTTAAATCAGCGTTTATTTTTAGGCTTGTTTTCGTTTGAAAATCATTTCGCCTTGTATGAGCCAGGCGACTTCTACCGCTTACATTACGACGCCTTCAAAGGCCAAAGCAATCGTGTGCTGTCGCTGGTGACATACCTAAACAACGATTGGCCCGACGACGCAGGCGGTGAGTTGCTTGTATACGATCAACACCAAGCACTGTTAGTTAAAGTACAACCAAAGGCCGCGACAGTCGTCTTATTTTTAAGTGAGGAGTTTCCCCACGAAGTGCTCCCCGTTCACCAAGAGCGCTACAGCATTGCTGGCTGGTTTCGAGTGAACAGCAGCCATACGCAGCAGGTCGACCCACCTAAATAATGAAGCGCGTGAACGCCATGCCCATTGTCATCCCCGAGACGTCGGGGATCCATTATCGAGGGGTATGGCTGGGACTTTAACGTATGGATTCCCGTCCCCGCCTGCGCGGGGAAGACGGTGGGAATGACGGGTGAGACGTTAAGTCACCGCCGCTTGCCAACAATCTAGATCAATAGTATTGAGTAGTTCTTGCGCGCTTAGTGGCTTAGCGGCATCAATCAGCCCCACGTCAAAAGCTAATTTGCCCACAAGATCTGCGGCCGTGCCGCCACGCTCCATCCATTGCTGTGCGGATTCAGAACCATCGCGCTTAGACATGCGCTGGCCCGCGGCATCCAATTTTAATGGAACGCTTAAGTACGCCAGTGGCGCACGATGCGGCTCTAATAATTGCGCCAGATAACGCTGCTGCGTCTGGCTAGTATGCAGATCCGCGCCTCGTACCACATGCGTGACACCCTGTGCCAGATCGTCGACCGTTACCGCTAAGTGATACGCATACACCCCATCGGCTCGTTTCACTACAAAGCAATCAAGCTCATCCATAGAGCCGCCTGATGCCGGTGCACAGCGTAAACGGAAAGCGGGCGATTTACTGCGCGCGCGCTGAGTGCATTCTTGTGTACTCAAACTCAAGCATGTACCGGGGTAGGTAAGCAACGAACCATGCGGCGCGCTGGCCGCCTCGCGAATATCTTTACGCGAACAAAAGCAAGGAAACAGGTGATTGTGCTGCTGTAAGTGGGCAAAGGCTTGATCGTACAACGCTAAGCGCTCCGATTGATAGGTAACCGCATCATCCCAATCTAATCCAAGCCAGCGTAAGTCCGCAATAATTTGCCCTGCGCTGCCAGACACCACTCGTGGGGTGTCGAGATCTTCCATGCGCAACAAAAAAATTCCGCCATGTAACCGCGCGTGCAGCCACGCCAAAAGGGCCGTTTGCAGATTACCTAAGTGTAAGGCGCCAGTAGGACTCGGCGCATAACGACCGATGTAGGCACGCGATGGGGGGCTAGTTTTCTGCATAGCGTCATTCTCACCACTACCGAGCGCCGTGTAAAGCACGGTGCTCTCTGGCGAATAGAAAGCACCAACAAGTCGCGTTTACTTGGTTTTTAGTAACCAATGATCGACCGACAATTTGCTACCACCTTGGCCTACTAGCAGCGCCAAAATAATCATCCAGTAGTAATGCTCGTTCAGTGGAAACACAAACACTTGAATCACGATGGCCATAACCAACAGGCCTAATGCACCGACCCGAGTAAACAAACCTAAGATGAGCAACACGGGTAGAATAAGCTCACCCGCCGTGGCGAGATACGCAGCGGGTTCAGCTGGCAAGAAAGGTAAGGCCCAGTCGTCGGCAAAAAACTCAATCGTTTCTTCAAAGTCAGCCAACTTCGCTTGGCCGGAACGAAAAAACACCATGCCTACATAAATACGCGCCCATAGATTAGCAAGTGGCGTGACAATAGAAATCGCAAAAGCACTCAATGCATTGTAGAGACTGATCATAGTTTTAATTGATTATCGTTTAGAAATTAGCAGGGGTTCAGTAAAGCGTGGCGCAAACATAAACTCAGCGCCTCACTTAACTGCTCTTGGGGTATAGACCCACCCAGACTCTCAATTGCTTGCACCAACGTGGTGGATTTTTGCAGGGCTCGAAAAAAGTGTACTTGCGCCGGCTGGATGCTGAACGTATGCACACATTGCTGTTGTTTGTACACTACAACGCTGTCGCCTCCTTGTTGTAGGGTGATGGCCACTTCGCCTTCATACCCAGGTAAGGACTGCTCGTGAATTGCTAAAATTGGATACTGTGACGCGATGACGGCTACGCTTGCGTTTAATTTAAGCGGTGTCGCGAGCATTGTCGCTTGATCACTGTTTTGATGATCAAGCGTCTCGCCTTGCGCACTAAAATAGGCGCTGTGTAGGGCCCATTCATAGAGCGCTAAATCGTAGAGATAAGGCATTTCCTGCAACGCTGCTTCGTTAGCCAGCACCTCCGGCATAGCCGCACCATAGCGATGGATATCCCCATAATTGGGCGGATATTTGGCGCAGAAAAAATGGCACAATGCGCGAAAATACTCCGCGCCCAACACGCCATTCACCGCTGGGTACACTTGCATTAAATAGTCGTGCAACGCCGCAAATACATTGTTTTGGTAAATGCCAACGCGCTCGCTGTGTGATTCGGTAAACGCCGCAGTGGTGGTGGCTTTAGCGAGTACGTCCCGCGTAAAATCATGCTGGAATGTCGGTAATTCTAGCGCCACTGACGTGGCCTTACTCGTGTGCTGCAATGCTGGAGCTGTACTTTGTGCTTCTGTCTTGGCGATCTCTAGCTTGTTCGTGGCAGTCGCGAGCGGCCGCGCCTTGAGCAACCGCGTCTGGGCCTTGTCACACTCTCCAAGCAGTACATCCAACGTAGGAAAGTCACTGTCCCACTCAATCAGCGTGGGGCGCACTCCGTGCCGAGCCACGGTCGTTTCAAACAGTTCCCAAACAGGTGAGTGCACTGGGTGATTGTGGGTGTCGATCAAGAGTTGCGTAGGCTTGCCCTGCAGCGACCGTGTAACAGGGGTATAGCCGGCTAAGTGATACTCCTGAATAATCCCCGACTCCAATTGCTCTATATAGGCAACGGGGTCGCTCCCGACATTAGACGCAGATACATACACATTGTTTACATCGAGCAAGACGCCACAACCCGTTTGCTCAGCGAGCTCATTTAAAAAGTGGGATTCCGGCCATTGCGCTGCGCTAAACAGCGCATAATTTGATGGGTTTTCGACTAATATCTGGCGTCCAAGCGCGTCTTGCATCGCGCGCACGTGATCGCACACCACCGCAAACGCTTGAGGTGTGAGCGGCACGGGCAATAGATCTGGAAGATGTGTGTGCTGATACGCACTCCACGCTAAGTGATCAGACACAAACAGTGGCTTGACGGCCTCTACGAGCCGACGCAGTTCACGCAAATGCTCGGCATTGAGTGCATCGGCGCGACCGAGCGATGCTCCTACCCCATGTAAAGCAATGGGATACTCTGTCGCCAAGTCCAACAAATAATCTCGGTTAAGAGAATCGCCAAAATAGTTTTCTGAGTGCGCTTCGAAGAATGCGAGCGGCGGCTTGGCCGCGCGCACTGCGGCAAACAGATCGGGACGAATACCTAAGCCCACATGTATGTCGTTCACAGCATCCATCGAGTCAGACATAAGGTGTTTGTTCAGTAATTATGCGCGACAAGCGTGCCAAAAAGCGGCGCGACCGTAAAAAGTGGCGCGACCCTAAAAAGCGGCGCGACCCTAAAAAGTAGCGCGACCGTAAGAAAAAGGGTGGACGAATCCACCCTTTCTACTTTGTTGCGGTTAGCCTAAACCAGCTGTTTAAAATTTAACCACTGCGCTAACGCCTGCGTTGCTATTGCTTAAATCGCTTCGCCAAATCTATCCACGAGTCGACCACCCGCTACTTCAGGATCAGTCTGCTCGGCAATCTTTTCGCACGCTTTGGCTAATTTGTCAGGATCGGTGCCCTCAGGCGCATCCGCTGTACCGGCACACAAGTTGACGATATTGCCACACGTACCCGCAGGTACTTTAATCCACGCGCCCACCATATTGTCTTCAGTGGCATTACCTTGGCATGAAATACCTAAGGATTTTACGGCACAGCTGTTGCTACCGCCTTTAACAATGTCAGCACAACGTTCGGTGTCTGCTGCAGACGCCACTGATGATACACTCATCAATGCAGCGGCTAATACGCTGCTCGCAAGACCTGCGCCTGTCGCAACCGCTGATTTTTTCAATACTTTCTGGTTTTGCATAATTAATAATCCTCTTAAAGTGATTGGTTTTAGTTACAACTCAGACTTAGAGAACGTCTGGAACGATTCATTCTTACATTTTTTTGCGCGTAGATAGTGTTTAATGCGCCCTGTAATAATTACCACTTTGTAAAGAAACTCAACTATGCATACATCTAACCCCGACATCTTCGTGGTCGACGCGCACTATTATCAACCCGAGCTCGCCTCTATTCATTTGCTAAGAGATGGCGATCGCTTTGCCATAATCGATACTGGCGCCAATGACTCTGTGCCGTATATAGAGGCGGCACTAAAGCGATTAAATGCGAGCTTTGCCAATGTGGATTGGATTCTATTAACGCATATTCATTTGGATCACGCGGGTGGCGCGGGCGCTCTTATGCGCTTGTGCGAAAATGCTACGCTGGTTGTTCACCCCCGCGGCGCCCGCCACATGGTTGATCCATCGGCACTGATCGCCGGCGCAACCGCCGTTTATGGCGAAGCTGAATTTGCTAAGTTGTATGGCACGATCGAAGGTGTTGATGCCGCGCGAGTGCGCTCTTTAGACGATGGTGAGCAACTGCAATTTGGCGGCAAAACCCTCACATTTTACGACACGCCCGGCCATGCATCGCACCACTACTGCATTATGGAAGAAGGCTCTAAATGCGTATTTACAGGCGACACACTCGGTATCGCTTACCGCGCTTTGCGCGACGAGCAGCACAGCTTTGTATGCCCTACCACGACTCCCGTTCAATTTAACCCTGACGCTCTACACGCCTCGATTGACCGAATAATGGCGCTAAG